>JBEPVU010000257.1:0-3481 GCA_041690855.1 Gammaproteobacteria bacterium
ATACTATAGAAACCCTATTTCTGAGGCAAGATTATTTTTACAATAACTAAAGACAGGAAGATGGACATTTTCATTGACAAAATGGTTGACATCATTAATAATAAATTTTTATAACTTATTGATTATTAATTTAATTTTTCCAAAAGCACTCCGACAAAACTATTGACAATTTTTGCGACATTAATAATGCCTGGCTACAAGATAAGGAAATAACCTATGTGCCGAGTTTTGATGTATTTAGGCCAGCCGATTTTAGCGGATGATCTGCTCTACAAACCCGACAGCTCCTTAATCAAGCAAAGCTACCATGCACGGTTTATGTCGCGCATGCACAATCTGGCAGGCTTTGGCATGGCGGGCTGGGACAAAACCTCTTATAACGCAAAAACACCGTATCTTTACAAAACCGCCGAACTGCCTTTTTATGACGCCAATTTAAAAACCCTGGCTAATAAAATAAAAGTGAATTGCCTGCTGGCGCATATACGCGGCGTGCCTTACAACGAACATGAGGTGGTTTCACCACAAAATGTCCATCCTTTTATTTATCCGGGTTATGGCTTAGCGCTGGCGCACAATGGCAATCTGATGCATTTTGCCAAAATGAAATTTGATTTATTACCTTATATCAAACCGGAAATCAGCCGCTTTATTCATGGCACAACGGACAGTGAATGGATTTATGCCGTATTGATTTCACAATTTAAAAAACAACCGGTTAATCCTACGTTAAAAGAAACCCGGCAGGCATTACTCGATACCTTAGCGATTTTAAATAAAGTACGGCAAAAACTGGCTATCACAGTCGCTTCTCCCGTTAATTTATTTATTACTGGCGGTGATTATCTGCTCGCTTCGCGTTTTGTATTTAATTTTGGCTGTTTTTATAATGACGCTCATAGCGCGCATTTATCCAATACCTATAATTCACTCTGGTATACCTATGGCGAAGTTTATCGCGCCGATAATAATGAATACAAAATGATGGCCGGTAAAAAACGCGCCAGTGTTATTATTGCTTCGGAACCTTTAACTGCTGATACCACCACCTGGATTGAAGCACCCGAATATTCGTTGCTGAGCGCTTATATCAAAAACAATGACATGAAAATTACGACGGAAAACATCGATCTTTGAAGGACATTTTCTATGAATCTGCAGGAAACCCAACAGAATTTAGCCCATGTTATGTTGTTGCAGGCGCTCACTGCGGCCGAGCTGGATTATCTGCTGCCTTTTGTTAAAGTATGTCAATTTCCTGTGAATACTTTATTAATTGAGCAAGGCAAAGCTGGCAACGGTATGTATATTATCAAACAGGGACGGGTACAAATCACCGTGCGGCTGCCTGGCAATATTGAAAATAAAATTGCCGTGTTATCGGAGCAGGATTTTTTTGGCGACGTTGCTTTAATTGATCAAGGCGTTACCACGGCCAGTGTAGTCACACTCAGCAAAACAGATTGTTATTTTCTCAGTTGTGATTTTTTTAATATGCTGCAGCTTAGCGCGCCCGTCATTGCGCACAAAATCTGCGCCTCTATTAATAAAGGCGTTGCGGCCCGGCTGGCTTATATTTATCAGCAACTGGCTGGCCGTTTAGTAGACATTAAAAAACCTGCCAGTATTGCTGGCCGGCAAAAATTTACTCATGCGGCCGCCGTAACCTTTAGCGAGTTAAAACATCACAATATTAATGTTGATTTTTTAAAGACGCTGGGCGTTTTTAATTATTTTAATCACAGCGAATTAAAAGAATTATTTACTTATATGACTTTTCATCAAGTCCCACGCGATTATTTGTTATTTAATGAAAAACAGCCCGCTAAAGCGCTTTATTTAGTAGCACAGGGGGCAGTGCAGATCACAGTGGTCAAAAATCATAAAGTCACTAAATTAAACGTGATAGGCCCGGGCGGCATTTTTGGTTTATTGTCGTATTTTAATAAAACTGCGCACTCAGCAACAGCGGCTACGCGTGAAGACACCGCGGTGTTAGAATTTAAATATATTAATATGAATTTATTACAACAAAAAAATCCGCTGCTGTTTTACAAATGGTATTATGTTATTTCTCAATCTCTCATTACTTTGCTGCGTGGCGCCGATAAAGATTTAATCCGGCTGGCCAGCCGGTTGAATTAATTTTGTTTAACCTTTGAGAATTCAGTTTTTTTGTAGGGGTGTTGTAGAGTTTATGCCGGTTAGCCCCTCGGAAAGCCTTTTTGTAAACACGCTATAAATACGTCCATGTACGCTCAACTGCCGCTCCTGCGGCAGATGGTTTACAAAAAGGCTTTCCGAGGGGCTAACTAAAGCTTGCGCAAAAAACAGGAAAATCTATTTTTAATGAATTTTCAGTTTTATGACAAGTCTTTGAGTTAGCCAGAGAAAAAGCCTTTTTGTAAACCATGTGCCGCAGGAAGCGGCACCTGAGCGTACATGGACGTATTTATAGCGTGTTTACAAAAAGGCTTTTTCTCTGGCTAACCGGCCACATACTCAAAGCAATATGATCAGTTAACCCGCCACTTAATATTGCAGCCAATACTGGGTTTTTGTTCTATATCAACCAATTTACCGGCAATAATATTTTCCAAGGCTGCTTTAATACTAGCGCCCGTGACGGGAATAGTATTGCCTGGCCGCGCATCATCAAATTGCCCGCGGTAAACGCAGCGTAAATCTTTATCAAAAATATAAAAATCCGGCGTACAAGCCGCTTGATAGGCTTGCGCCACAGCCTGGCTTTCATCAAAGAGATAAGGAAAAGTAAATCCCAGCTTTTGTGCATTTTCCTGCATTTTATCGGGCGCATCTGCTGGATAGCTTTCGGTATCATTAGAATTAATCGCAATAAAGCTGATGTTTTTTGCTTGATAGGCTTTTGCAAAGGCGGCCAATCCAGTTTCAATGTGCTTTACATAAGGGCAATGATTGCAGATAAACATAATCACGGTAGCTACAGGTGATTTAAGCGCTGATAAATTCATTTTTTTATGCGTGATGGTATCGACCAACTCAAATGATGGCGCTATAGTGCCTAGGGGAAGCATATTGGAAGGGGTGAACGACATAGTGTTTTCCTGAATATTGTTTTTAATAGTATACAAAAGAGGTTCAGCGTGGCGAAGCTTTATTTTTATTATTCGGCGATGAATGCGGGTAAAAGTACGATTCTGCTGCAATCCAGTTATCATTAATATACAGGAGAAAAAAGCCATGACTAAACCTTCCATTAGTTTACAAGCCTGGATTGTCTGCCTGTCGGCTTCATTATTTTTCTTCTATGAATTTATTCAGATGGGCATGTTTAATTCCATCAGCGCACCGTTGATGCGTGAATTTAATATTAGCGCAACGCAACTGGGTTATTTATCCGCTACCTATTTTTTTGCGGATGTCGCTTTTTTATTTTTCGCCGGTATGCTGCTGGATCGATTTTCAACCCGTAAAATTATTCTTGGCGCGATGTCCGTGT
>JBEPVU010000258.1:0-3451 GCA_041690855.1 Gammaproteobacteria bacterium
CTAAATGATTTATTTAGGGCTGTCACTATATATAATTAGATTATAATTAGCAGAAATTTTCTGCTGAGTGCCTACCTACGTTGCCGCAACGCTTCATACAGACAGATGCCTGTAGCAACAGATACATTTAAGCTGCTGACCGTCCCTGCCATGGGTATAGCAACCCGATAATCACAGGATTCTTTCGTTAAACGCCGCAATCCTTTTCCCTCCGCACCCAACACCAGGGCAAGCGGGCCTTTTAAATTAGTCTCATATAAATTTTGCTGGGCATCATCAGCCATACCGTAAAGCCAGATACCGCGCGCTTTTAGATCAGCCAATGTTCTAGCTAAATTAGTGACCTGAATAAACGGTGTCACTTCAGCAGCGCCACACGCTATTTTACGCGCAACCGGCGTCAGTCCAACAGATTTATCGCAAGGCGCCAGCACAGCATGCACACCGGCTGCATTCGCTGAACGCAAACAAGCGCCTAAGTTATGCGGATCTTGAATACCATCTAAAATTAATAAAAAAGCAGGTTCTGTTAAACTATCCAATAAAGATTCTAAGTTAGTTTGAGAATTGTGTGCTATCTGATAACTTTTAGCCACAATGCCTTGATGATTTTGATTCGACACAAGTCCATCGAGCTTATGCCTTGCTAGCTCAGCAATACTCAACCCTTGCGCATTAGCCATTTGAATAAGCTGCTGAAAATCAGCATCGTGGCGTCCTTTCTGCACATAGAGTTCAATAATTTGATGCGGCGCCTGCTGCAACAAGGCTTTTACGGTATGGATACCAAATATAAATTGAAATTTTTTCATAACCTAATAGGTCAATTTCCTACAAAAATTATAGCCATTTGACTATTGCCATAAGCCACACAAAGAGTTAACTTAATCGCATATAGAATTAATGGAGAATCTAACATGGAATTCGTTTCACATCACAAAGTTTTTAAAACACCACCGATACCCGATCTGTCAATCATTAATGAAAATCAGTACGAACCACCTACTGCAACAGTTCCGTATGCTGAAATCATGCTATGTGAATATTATCATCTGGTCAATTCACTTACTAAACTTTCTGAATCACAACTGCAAAGTATTCAGATAGAAGTAGATAAAACTATAAGTAAATTAACTAAATGGCTGGATAAAATGAATTCCATCAATCCGATTGAATTGTTCTCAGCCATGCGCCATTTAAAACATAAGGCAAACACTTTAACGAAACAGACGATTTAACATTACCGAACCCCCTTTAGCGGTCGCGCTTTTGCCGGCCGTTTTTTTTTGCTGTTTTTTTCGGTTTTACTGGCTTTATAGGGGTTATCTCTTCTGTTAATGCGAAATCAATCTGGCGGCTTTCCAAATCCACCCGCACCACTTTTACTTTTAATTTATCGCCTAATCGATAAACAGTATTGGTTCGTTCGCCATTTAAACGGTGTTTTATCGGATCGAAATGGTAGTAATCGCCTCTTAAAGAGGTTACGTGCAATAACCCTTCAATATAAATATCACACAATTCTATAAATAATCCGAAAGAAGTCACACTGGTTATAATACCCATGAATTCTTCACCCACACGACTGTGCATGAATTCACACTTCAGCCAATCGACTGCTTCACGCGTTGCTTCGTCTGCACGCCGCTCCGTTGTGGAAGAATGTTCGCCCAGACCTGCCATAGCTTTATGATCATACTGAAAATTAGCTGCTTTGCCTTTTTGCAAGCTGTGATGTATGGCTCTATGAACCAATAAATCAGGAAAGCGCCTGATAGGGGACGTAAAATGCGTATAGGCAGGAAATGCCAAGCCAAAATGGCCTACATTATCAGGATTATAAACCGCCTGACTCAGTGAACGCAGTAACACCGTTTGAATCAAATGCGCATCCGGACGACTAGCAATGCGGCGCAAAAGATTGGCATAATCAGCGGGTTTTGGCTGTTTGCCGCCTGATAAACTTAGGCCTACTCCATTCAAAAAATCCTGTAAATCCAGCATTTTTTCCTTCGTTGGGCCTGTATGAATACGAAACAGCGCCGGTATTTTCTTTTTCAGCAAATGACGCGCCGCTGCAACGTTAGCCATTAACATACATTCTTCAATGATCCGATGGGAGATCGTACGCTGCACCGGTATAATTTGCTTAATGCGATTATCTTTACCAAAAATAATTCTGGTCTCGGTGGTTTCAAAATCTATAGCGCCGCGTTCTTCGCGGCTCGCATGCAACACTTCAAACAACGCTTTTAAATTTTGTAAATGCGGCACTAATTCCTGATGCTCTACTGATTTTAAGCTATCCGGCTGCGTTAGCCACTTGGTTACTTCACCATACGTTAAGCGGGCGCGCGAATGCATCACAGCTTTGTAAAAACGATAACTTTTCAACTCACCACTGGCGGAAATAGACATTTCACAGACAAAACAAAGCCTATCGACTTTTGGTTTTAACGAACACAAGCCATTGGATAACACTTCCGGCAGCATAGGCACTACTTTATTCGGAAAATAAACTGAATTGCCACGCTTAACGGCTTCTTCATCTAAAGCGGTACTGGGATGCACATAGTGACTCACATCGGCAATGGCAACGTACAAACGCCAGCCGCTTTTAAGACGCCAGCCACTTCTGCCACCTTTTTCACAATAAACCGCATCGTCAAAATCTTTTGCATCTTCACCATCAATCGTCACTAAAGGCAGATGCCGCAGATCAACCCGACCGGTTTTATCTTTTTCTGCGACTTCTTCCTGGAATTCTTTGGCTTGTTCTAATACAGCTTCAGGCCATACATGTGGAATAGAGTGATTATGAATCGCTAAATCCGTTTCCATGCCTGGCACTATCTCATCACCTAATACTTCTAATACTTTACCCGTTGCTTTGGTGTAGAAGCTGGGTTGTGCAGCAATTTCAATCAAAACAAGCTGTCCTGTTTTAGCGCCATGCTCTTCACCCTCTGGAATTAAAATATCATGCCCTAACCGCTTATTATTCGGTACGACAAACGCAATACGATTTTCCACATAAAAGCGCCCTACCAGCTTTGTTGTATTACGTTCCAATACTTCCACTAAAGCCGCTTCACGGCGGCCTTTGCGATCGATGCCAATGACATTCACTAATACTTTATCGCCACTGAAAACTGCACGCATATAACGGGGATTTAAATAAAGATCATCGCTGCGGTCGTCAGGGATCACAAAACCATAACCATCTTTATGGCCTAAAATCCGCCCGCGCACTAAATCCAGCTTGTCGGCCGGCGCATAGGCGCCGCTGCGGTTCATAATGAGCTGCCCTTCCCGCTCCATCGCTCGTAATCGGCGCTTTAATGCTTCCTGCTGCTCTTCCTGTTCTTCAAGGCCTAAAGCGGTAATCAATTCACTGCGTCTTGCCGGCCGGCCTAATTCGCGCAGATAGTCCAGGATATATTCCCGGCTT
>JBEPVU010000259.1:0-3437 GCA_041690855.1 Gammaproteobacteria bacterium
TTCCAGGCGCTATCGTTGTTGGCGTGGGGTAAAGGCGAAGTAACGGTAGTTTGAGAAGACATTATAATTCCATGTAATTTTTGTTAATGCAATATAATATAAAATGCCGCTATATGCAATTAAATAAAAATAAATTTTGCAAAAATACATGAACATGTAAGGGTGTTTGTCACACAGCCATCAAGAAGCTGATTTTTTGGTATTCTTATGATTCATCAAAGCAAAGCAAAAAAATAATCTTTTGTTTAAGTCTTATGAAACATTAGGCTAATTCGATCCATCATCCGCTGCCATAGACTTCCTTCAGGGTCATCCTGCAGCGCCACTAGTGGGGCAGTAGTAATTGTTTTGTTATTTAAATTAACTTCTACACTGCCTAATGGCTGGCCTTTTTTAACAGGGGCTTTAACCGGTGTGTTTAATAATAAATTAGCTTTTAAATTGGTGTATTGGCCGCTAGGAATGACTACATAAAGATCAGTGGTTAAACCCACGGGAACGGTTTCATTAGCGCCTTGATAAACGCGTACGGTATTTAATGGGTTATTCGCGGTGTATAATTTATGCGTTTCAAAAAAGCGGAAACCGTAGGTTAGTAATGCTTCATTATCATCCGCACGCGCCGCATCGGTGGGTGCGCCCATGACTACAGAAATTAAACGGGTGCCATTGCGTTGTGCGGAAGCGACTAAGCAGAATCCCGCTTCATCCGTGTGGCCGGTTTTAACGCCGTCAACGCTGGCATCGCGCCATAATAAGCGATTGCGGTTAGGTTGCTTGATGCCGTTATAAGCAAACCATTTTTGCGAATACCATTTGTAATCTTCTGGGAAATCATAAATCAGATGGCGCGCTAAAGTGGCCATATCGCGCGGTGTAGTGTAATGATCGGGATTGGGTAAACCATTTACGTCCGCAAAATGTGTGCCGGTCATACCTAACGCAGTTGCCTGCTGATTCATTAGACTAACGAAAGCATCCTGGCTGCCCGCGACAAATTCTGCCATGGCCACGCAGGCATCGTTACCAGAATCGACAATAATGCCTTGCATTAAATCCCGCACAGGTACTTGTGTGCCGATTTTGACAAACATTTTTGATCCGCCCGTTTGCCAGGCGTCCTTGCTGATAGGTACTGCCTCGTCTAAATGAATGCGCCCCTGCTGTAATGCCGCCGAAATAATATATGAGGTCATCATTTTAGTCAGACTGGCGGGCGCCATGCGTTGTTCAGGATTTTTCATGGCAATCATCTGGCCGCTGGCGGCGTCCATTAAAATAAAACCATTAGCATTAATAGCGGGAACGGTAGGGGTTAATTGAGGTTGTGTGGGAATAGGGATTGTTGCCGGAGCAGGCGCAGTAGAGACTGTAGCGCCTGTCGCTGGCGTTGCTGGATTAGCAGCCTGTACTGGCAGCCAGGCGGTGGTGAGCAAAGTGGTAGTGAAAATAGTAATTACTAGCGGTTTAATAGCCATGGTTTGTCCGGATAGATGAAAAATGAGGATTAAAAAATCGTTACTTAATTTAACATAAAGTCAAAGAGAACGGCTACTTAAATTGCTGGAAAAATTTGCCAGCGCTTGCGCAATAGCGGCCGCCCGCGCCTGGTGCAAAGCATTGCCTAAGGCGGCGCCCGTTAACCCTTGCGCTATCAAAGGCTGCACCGCTACTTGCTGTGCCGCATTAAATGCGGTTTCCATATAAGCACGTTGCGGATAGGGCTGGTTTTCAAATTGCGTACGGCCGCGCGCATCGGCCTCGCAGGCTAATAAAAATAATTGAAAACGCGCCGGGCGGCGGAAGGCATCTAAATGTTCCAGCGTTTTTAATAAGGTAGTGGGTTTTAATTCACGCACGCGATGGCAGTGCGTGTGATAACGCGAGGTTAAAATCGCTAACTCCTGATAATCCCGTGGCGCTAAGTAACGCTGGCATAGTTCGCGGATTAAAATAACACCGCGTTCTTCATGGTCTGGATGGCTGGGCCAATTTTCAGGCGGCGTTGTGCCTTTACCTAGATCATGCATTAATGCCGCAAAACGCATACTCGGATCAGCGCTTAATTGCACTGCTTGCGCCAGTACCATTAATGTGTGTACGCCGGTATCAATTTCTGGATGCCATTTGGGTGGGTTCGGCACGCCAAATAATTGATCAATTTCTGGAAATAAAATTTTTAACGCGCCGCAATCTCTTAATACTTGAATAAATACCTGCGGCGATTGTTCTGTTAAAGCACGGTTAAATTCCTGCCAGACACGTTCCGGCACTAACGCATTCACTTCGCCCTGTCGCACCATGGCGCGCATTAATTGCTGTGTTTCTATGGCAATGGTAAAACCTAAATGCGCGTAACGCGCTGCGAAACGTGCAACGCGTAAAATGCGTACGGGGTCTTCCACAAAGGCAGGCGATACATGACGTAAGGTTTTATTTTCTAAATCAGTTAATCCATGGTAAGGATCAATGATGTCACCGGCTAGCGTTTGCGCTATAGCGTTAATGGTTAAATCACGACGCTTTAAATCATCTTCCAGCGTAACATCGGGAGCGGCGTAACAGGTAAAACCCGTGTAGCCTGGGCCGATTTTCCGTTCCGTGCGCGCCAGCGCATATTCGGCATGGGTTTCAGGATGCAGGAACACCGGAAAATCCTTGCCGACCAAGCGATAACCTTGCGCCAGCATGGCGTCCGGCGTAGCGCCTACAACGACATAATCCCGTTCTTTAATGGGATAATTTAATAAGTGGTCACGCACCGCACCGCCTACCAGATAAATCTGCACGCTAAATTCCTGTTAATTTATAAGTAAGCGTAATACTATAGCCTTATTTTACAGGTATTTTAAGTATTTTTATTCGTGTTAAGCGCTTTATCAACTTCGCGGCCGGATTTTTCGACAGGGCCTTTGGGGTTAACAGTATCCTGTACGGATTCTTTGGCGCTATCCAATTTTTCGCCCATGCGTTGTGCGGGGCCACGTTGTTCACAGCCGGATAATGCGCAGACAAAAATGAAACCTACTAAAGTAATAACCAGCTTCTTTAACATGAAAAACTCCAATAAAAAATTTATGTGGCCTTATTGTAACGCTATTAATAGCTTTTGGCAGTTAGGGAATGTCCTATGAGTAGACGTAAGCTTACTGAGCGGCAGCAGGCTCGCATTGGGCAGTTGCACCAGCGGCGGTTAGCGCGTGCAGAACACGATAGCAATGAGGCGCCATTATTCAGTGAAACCGATCTGGGCATAGAGCAGGAAGGTTTGTTGCTTTCGTATTACGGTGTTTATGCCGACGTGGAAGCGCCGCAAGGCCAGATTTACCGCTGTTATCTGCGGCAGAATTTAGGCGTCGTCGTGACGGGCGATAAAGTTATCTGGCGTTTAAATAGCAACAATAATGAAGGTGTTATCGTAGCGGTGAAGCCGCGCC
>JBEPVU010000260.1:0-3369 GCA_041690855.1 Gammaproteobacteria bacterium
GCCTAAACGTTTAAATTGTTCACGCATATAATCAATATTTTCATACGTCCATTTTGCGGGCGCAACGCCATGCGAAATGGCAGCATTTTCAGCTGGTAAACCAAAAGCATCCCAACCCATAGGATGCAGGACATTTTTATTTTGCATCCGTTGATAGCGGGCAATCACATCGCTAATTGTGTAATTACGTACATGTCCCATATGCAGTTTGCCGCTGGGATAAGGCAACATGGCTAAACAATAAAATTTTTCTTTGCTAGGATCTTCAATAACGTTGAAAGTGTGCTGTTCATTCCAGAATTGCTGGGTTTCCAGTTCAATTTGTTGTGGGTTGTATTGTTCTTGCATAGTAAACTTCTTATGATCAAATGAGATTACTAAACATAACGTACTTTGGTGGGTGTGTTAAGTAGAAGTTAAGTAGGTTAGGGCTTAATACTTAAATAATAGTTACTATATGTATTGATTTTTCTATTCTTTTGGATTATGATTAGCTATACTTAAATAAATAGGGAGTTACTTAAAGGTGAATACTGTGTTTGATACATTAGCTTTTGCAAAAAAATTACAGGTTGCGGGTGTATCTGAATCGGTTGCTGTAGTGCATGCTGAGGCGTTGGCAGAAATGGCGGGTGAGCGATTGGCAACTAAGGATGATGTTATGCGGTTAGAAGAACGTTTAACGTATAGAATTGAAAAAGTTGAAGATAAGTTTGAGAAAGAAATCGAAAAAGTCACTTATCAACTCACGATTCGTTTAGGTAGCCTATTGACCCTGGGCATTGTATTAGTCGGCGCTTTGCATAAATTATTTAATTAACTTTTTGGTATTCCATACGCCAGTAACAATAACAATACTAGTGCAATAATAATTGATTTTGCGCCTAACCAGACTAAAGGCGTAGCGCCTATCATAGACTGCGCTTCTCCTGTTAATACCGCTGTTTCATATTGCGGCAAGCTTGCCTGAATATTGCCTTCTGAATCAATAATCGCCGTTAAACCACTATTCGATGTGAAAAGATGGTAACGCCCTGTTTCCAAAGCACGTAACTGGCCAATCTGTAAATGTTGCGCCGAAGCAAAAGAATGGCCAAACCAAGCATCATTGCTAATCGTCACTAAAATATTGGCTTTTGGAAATTCAGGCAGCACTTCCTGCTGGTAAGCAATTTCATAGCAGATAAAAGGCGCAATAAAAATATTACTAAATTGTAAAGCAGGTTGCTGCCAGGCGCCTGCACTAAAATTTGACATGGGAATATTAAAAAATCCAATCAGACCACGCAGCCAGCGATCAAAAGGAACATATTCGCCAAACGGCACTAAATGACGCTTATAATAAAATTGTTGCTTGTCATTGTGCAGTAACAACATACTATTGTAATAATTGAAACCATCCGCGGTTGGAATGCCAATAATAAACGTGGTGTAGTGTTCAGCGGCGTGTGTTTGTAAATCTTTTATAAACGGCTGTACATCCTGCAATAAAGCAGGTACGGCTGCCTCTGGCCATACTACCAGGGTGCTGTTCCAGTAAGGCGTACTTAATTGCATATAACGTTCGAGCGTGGGTTTTAAGAAATCAGGCGTCCATTTAACTTGTTGCGGTATGTTTCCCTGAACCAAGGTCACGGTAAAAGGCACGCCTTTTGGCCTGGTCCAGTGAATTTGTGTGAATAAACCACCGATCAGCCAGATAATAATGATTACGGATAAACTTTTATAACAGCGGCGCCAGCCCGCCAGAAAAGCGGTAACCAGTAAAGCGCTGCAAAGTATAACTAAAAAAGAAATACCATATTCACCGATAATCGGTGCGTAACCTTTTAACCAGGAACCTGTTTGGCTTACGCCTAATAATAGCCACGGAAAACCAGTACCAATCCAACTGCGCAACCATTCAAACAATGCCCAACTGGCGGGAAAAGCCAGATATACTTTACTAAAATTTGTGCGCGGAAAAAAACGCGTTAATACATAACCCTGTACGGCGGGATAAAGCGCGAGAATCAAAATAAATAATGCAGTGATTAAAGCCGCAAGCGGCGGAGCCGTATCGCCAAATTCATGAATACTAATATAAACCCACGAAACGCCTAAACCAAAAAAAGCACTACCAAAAATCAATCCCAGCCAGAAAGCTTCTTTGGGTGAACGATTAAGCCAGAGCGTTAATAATAGCGCAGGCGCAATTATCGCCAGCGGATAAAATGCTGCAGGTGCAAAAGCAAAAGGCAGCAGCAGGCCAGCTATCAAAGCCATTAAATAGCGGACTATCCTATATTGAAAAAGCAATTTTAAATTATTAAACATCAAAGAATTCCTTTTAGAAATTGCGTATTTTTATTTCTTAGTAGGGTGGATTAGGCCGCAGGCCGTAATCCACCGTTTTAATAGACAATCATGGGTGGATTACGGCCTTTGGCCTAATCCACCCTACAATAAATATGCAAAATCTAAGCAACAGTATATTGCAAAATTTGGCCAAGCATACTATATTTATAGCCGCACTGACTACTTATTAGCAGTGACTTACTTGAATAAAAAATCTATTTTTTTGCGGACTTGATCAATGCGACAGGTACCTGAACTCACTATCATTGGCGCTGGCCGTCTGGCTAAGCATCTTTGCCATTATTTTAATTTAATTAACCTACCTTATCTGCACTGGTCGCGTGCAAACGATCCTTTAGCCATAAATTTATCTAAAACGCTGACTACTACTCATGCTATTTTACTGGCCATTAGCGATTCAGCTATCGAAACATTCATTCAAGCTAACCAGACATTATTAACAGATAAAATCATTATTCATTTTTCAGGCCACCTGGTAACATCTTTGGCTTATGGTGCGCATCCACTGATGACGTTCACACTTAATCTTTATGATTTAGCCCTTTATCAAAGCATCCCTTTTATTTTAGATGAAGGCGCTCCTGCGCTGCCTGAACTTATACCGGGCTTAACCAATCCTTATTATTATCTCAATAAAGCACAAAAACCGCTTTATCATAGTCTTTGTGTGATCAGCGGCAATTTTACCTGTATTTTATGGCAGAAATTGATTAATGATTTACAAAATAAACTCAATTTACCTATAGAAATTATTTATCCTTATCTTGAACAAATTTTTTATAATATAAAAAACAATCCGCAGGCCGCTTTAACAGGCCCTTTAGTGCGCAACGATACTACGACCATAACCGCAAATTTAGCGGCGCTCGCCGCTGATCCTTTTCAAAAAATTTATCAGGCATTTATTGATCTTTACCAAAAAGAGGAAATTAAAAAATGAATATTCTTACCTTTAAAGAAATGAAACAGAAGCAACAAAAAATTTCCATGATCACTTGCTACGATTATTGG
>JBEPVU010000261.1:0-3362 GCA_041690855.1 Gammaproteobacteria bacterium
GAGCTCCCTCACCCGCCGCTACGCGTCGACCTCTCCCGGGGGGAGAGGTGAAAATCACGATCGTTAAATTTTTGTACCCTACAGAGTATTCAAATAAGTATTAGATAGTCTAATGATTGAAAATTACGTGAGAAAATTATGTTAAAAAAAGCCCTCTGTTTCAGTTTAAGTATGTTGGTCACCAGTATTGCGCTGGCAGACAACCCTCCTCCTGCTACCTTCGTTGTTACTATAAAGAACACATCACATTACACTTTATTTCCAGACGTTAGCCAGACTGATTTCGAAAACGCCTGTCAAGCAGCCACTGGTGCGCCTTGCCAGGTCGCTATTCCGCCACAGGGCAGCCAACGTTTAATCCGCGGCGCTTATCTGGGATTTGTTATAAACACACCCAATACCGTGCATTATTATGGTGCTTATCTCAGCAACATAGTCAACAATCCTTTTACCCTTGCGATTCCTAATACTACTGTCACAGCCAATAACACGCTCATTACTATCTTACCGGCTGATAAACCAGTGCCTCCGCCTGTTTATAGCCAAATTCCCTTTAGAGGCATTAATTTATCCGGTGCAGAAGCCGCCGATAATTTTTTACCTTCATGGCTGCCTAGCTATGAAGATGCAGCGCCGTATATTGCCATGGGCGCTAACACCGTCCGGTTTCCTATCCGCTGGGAATACGTGACGGATCCAGCCACCAGCGCGGCTTATTTACCGGCTATCCACGGTGAAATTGCTGATTTATTAGCGCAGGGCGTAACCGTCATTCTCGATTTACACGATTATATGCGGCATTTTCCGCTCGGCCAGCCCACTTCCGGCGGCGATTCCGGCCTCTCTCCCGTTGCTTCTGAGGACATGCAGCAAATATGGACAACGCTGTCCACCACCTTTGCTGATCTGGCGCAACAATATGATAAAAACCATCAACCTAATCAGTTAATTTTTGAATTGATGAATGAACCTTATTCCATGCCTACACAACAAGTATTGGATAATGATAACGCGGCAATTCAAGCTATTCGGCAGGCCAAGTTGAATAATCTGATTTTAATCGATGGTAATCTCTGGACCGGTTTACATAGCTGGTTTGACAATGACAGCTATAGCCAGCATTCCAATGCTGAAGTATTAACGCCTGCTAACATTAAAGATTCCGCTAATAATTGGGCTATTGCCGTACATCAATATCTCGATATAAGAGGCCCTTACAGCGGTTCCAGCACTACTTGCGTTTCACTGGATAAATTTCAAAAAGACTTGAATTTCAGCAATTTTATGACGAATTACGTGAATAAATACAAAGTGAAAGTATTTTTAGATGAATTCGGTGTACCTACTAGCCCTACTATTCCGAGCGATTGCGCAGCTGATATGAATTATTTGTTAAAAAATGTTATGGCAAATCCCTATTCAGACGGTGCTGGCGGATTTATCGGCTGGACGGCGTGGGAGATTAATCATGGCTATACGGAAATTAACCATATCACGCCAGCTATCTGGCAGCAGTATTATCAGGGGTATACGGGAAAATAGCATGGGCTGAAACTCTTTATAGGATTATCTATGCAAGCATGAGAATTTAGACTAAACTATTACTTAATAGATAATATCAGGAGACAGCGGTGGAAGCCCTCAAAAAAATATTTTATATCCCAACAAATCATCAGTTAAAGATTGATGTAAAATTACCGGACAATTTCCCTACGGGTGAAACTGAGGTACTGCTTATTTTTGCCCCTAAAACCTCTTTGCAGTCTTCTCACAACAGCAAAGCGCTTTTGAAATTAGCAGGATGCCTGAAAGACTCTGTTCATTTTAAAGGGGATCCTTTAACTCTTCAAAAGGCACTGCGTGATGAGTGGGAACAGTAATTTTTTACTTGATACCAATATAGTACTAGGTTTTTTAAATGGTCATGAAGCTATTATTCAGAATTTTTTGGCATTAGTAGATATTTTACCGCTTAGCGAATTAGTAGCTGATAAAACGATTGCTTTACGACGCATTACCCGGCTGAAATTACCAGATGCCATCATTGCAGCAACTGCCATTACACATAACTTAATTTTAGTAACTTGCGATAAAAATTTAGCAGGTAGTTCCTCTGAGCTACAGATTTTAAACCCTTTGATTTAAAATCTGTATACACCAAAGCTATAGTCAGCATTGGCGCCAGCACTACTTAAAAAAATCCACCTATCCATCTAAAAAATATTAATTAATTCAAAAAAACATAAGCCCTTGCACCGCCTGAACTTCTCAAATAATCCACACTTTATCCACAGCTTATTAAGCCGTAATCCACAAGATAATGTGGTTGCAACTTTACCAAACCACATGATATTGTGTTTCTTATAAAGTTATTCACTATTTATTTATAACTACTCAGGGAGAGAAAACTACATGCAAGATGACATTCAAACCACAAAAACACCGGTAAAAACTATGCGAATCGATACTTTTGATGATGACAAAAATTCTGCTTTAACCGCTACGGCGCCCGGCCAATTACGGGTCATTAAACGTAATGGCAAAGTAACGGCTTATGACGCGGGTAAAATCAGTGTGGCTATTACAAAAGCGTTCCTGGCCGTGGAAGGTGGTACCGCCGCCGCCTCGGATCGGATTCACGATAGGGTTGCTCAATTGACGGATGCTATTACAGCCGCTTTTACCCGCCGGATGCCGACAGGCGGCACAATTCATATCGAAGACATTCAAGATCAGGTCGAATTAATGCTAATGCGCGCCAGCGAACACAAAGTCGCCCGTTCTTACGTGCTTTATCGCGAAGAACACCGCAAAGCGCGCGAGGAAGAGGAAGCGGCTGGCGGCAGCACTAACACCGGCGCTGGCAATATTCAGGTAACGTTAAGCGATGGCAGCCGCATACCCTTGGATATTAATGGGTTACGCAATACCGTAAAAGAAGCATGCCAGGATTTAACCGAAGTAGATGCTGAATTTATTTTAGAAGAAGCACTGCGCAATATTTACGATGGCATTCCATTGGCTGATTTAGATAAAGCCTTGATTATCAGCGCACGTCCTTTAGTTGAGCGCGACCCTAATTACAGCTTAGTCACTGCGCGTCTTTTGTTAGCCGCATTACGCAGCGAAGTGTTGATGTTTTTAGGTAAACCCAACGCCAGCCAGGCGGAAATGGAAAAGTTATATGCTGAACATTTCATTGCTTATATTGATCGCGGTATCGAATTAGAATTGCTCGATCCAAAATTAAAAGAATTTGATTTAGTGAAAATAGGTAAAGCGTTAAATGCAAAATGTGATTTACAGTTTACTTATTTAGGATTGCAGACGCTTTACGATCGTTATTTTTTACATCACCATGG
>JBEPVU010000262.1:0-3353 GCA_041690855.1 Gammaproteobacteria bacterium
TGTCTGAGTTACGATATAAAAAGGGCTATTCGCTAATTGGATATAAGGACTCAGTTGTTTAAAATGCACTGTGCCGGGTAATTTTTTATAGCGCATTGCCAACAATACTTTAATGATTCCAGCAATACCCGCCGCAGGTTCAAGATGACCAATATTAGTTTTAATTGAGCCTAGACCGCAATAATTATACCGCACTGATTCCGGCATTAATTTTTTAAAAGCTTGTTTAAGCCCTTCGACTTCAGCTGGATCACCCAATATTGTGCCCGTACCATGCGTTTCTATGTAAGAAATAGTTTCCGGATTAATTCCTGCCTGTTGATACGATTTTATTAATAGTGCGGCTTGTGCCTGTGTATTAGGAGCCGTTAGTGATTGCGCTTTACCTCCATGATTAACTGCGCTCGCTAAAATAACGCCATAAACAGTATCACGATCCGCAAGTGCTTTAGATAGAGGTTTTAATACAATTGCACAAACACCTTCGCCTTTTACATAACCGTTAGCATTAGCATCAAATGTTTTACATTGACCATCGGGAGATAAAACACCTAATTTGCTAGTATAAACAAATGTTTGTGGACTAAGCGCTAAACTAACGCCACTTGCTACAGCCCATTCGCATTCTCCTAAACGTATACTTTGAATAGCATGATGCACTGCAACTAATGAACTTGAACAAGCAGTATCCAGAGAAATGCTAGGGCCATGCCAGTTTAATAAATATGAAATTCGATTAGCAAGTATCGCATGAGAACAACCAGTCACTGCTGCAGGATGAAACATAATTGAATCATCCTGGTTTAGACTATGATATTCCTTAAATTGCGCGCCAACAAACAAACCAACTTCCTGTCCTGACGTTGCTTCAGGCGCATAACCACTATCTTCAATGGCATGCCATACTGTTTGCAACAACAATCTATGTTGTGGATCCATAAGTTCTGCTTCGCGTGGCGAAATATTAAAAAATACCGCATCAAATTTATCAACATCAGGAATAAAGCCGCCCCATTTAGAATTGGTTTTGTCTGTCTGCTCACCGTCTGCATCGTAATACTGCTGCCAATTCCAACGTTCAAGCGGTATTTCTGTAATTAAACTAACTTCCTTTTCTAAATACGACCATAATTCTTCCGGATTGCTGCATTGCGGAAATAAACCTGCCATACCAACAATTGCAATAGGCTCATTTTGAGCAGTTGATAATGCAGGTGCATTTACCGTTTCCTCATTAGGAACCTGTTTTTTAAGTGAAGACGACACTAATGATATTTCTTCTATTGCATATTCCTTCTCTGCATTCCCTAAATTCAATTCTTCTAACTTATATAAATTTATTAATGCATCATTAAATGTCTTAATAAGATAATCACTCAGTTGATGTAAATTTTGGTAAGTAAAAAACAAAGCTGGCGTAAAAACTACAGTAAGTTCTTTATCAATAAGCTGCGAAAATTCTGTAAACCCAATAGAATCAAAACCATAGTTTGCCAAATCAGTATCATTTGAAATTTTATCTACTGATAGCTGTAATAAATCTGCAGCCATTCGACGCAATTTTACTATAAGCCATTGCTTCAAATGTGCTGATTCCGTCATTGCAATAGATTGTTGTAATGTATCTCGAACAATTGGCAAGCTATAATTATTTAAGGCCTCAATAAATTTTACAGAGTCACCAGAAAAAGCCACTATATTATGATAATCTGTTTTCAATATCTGGATAAAAGCATGGACTCCATGTTTTGTTGACAATGGTTTCAAACCTAAATTACGCTGGTATTTTTGCAAAATCGCTTGTGAAAGTTGCATTCCTCCATCTTGCCAAAAAGGCCAATCAATGGCTACAGTTTTACCAGAACGGTTTTTTTGTTCCACTTGAGACGCACGCCAACTTGCAAATAAATCTAAAAATGCATTCGCAGTTGTATAATCGCTTTGCCCAACACCACCTAAGCAACTGCCTATTGAAGAAAAAAAAATAAAATAATCCAATTTTTCTGTTTGGCTAGCAATATCTAAATGAATAGCTCCTAGTATTTTTGGCATTAACACACGCAAAAAAGAATCCCAATTTTTGTTTAAAAACAAAGTATCCTCTAGCACCCCTGCACTATGTACTATGCCTTGTAAATTGCCAAATTGTTCTTTTGTTTTAAGAATCCATTTTTCAACTTCTGAAAACTGAGCCACATCTCCTGATAAATATAAAACTTCTGCTCCGCAATCTAGCAATTTTTTTACTTGTGCTTTTTTAGCTTCATTTAATATAGAGCGTCCTGTCAACACCAACCTAGCTTGGTAATACTCTGCTAAATAACAGGCAATAGCATAACCTAAACCGCCTAAACCTCCTAAACCTCCTGTAATTAAATAAACACCTTTAACTCGAAAAAATATGGCATTTTTAGTAATTTTTTGCATTTCCAGGCTACGATATTTTTCGATGCTGCGAATATTCTGTATGTAGCGTACATGAGGGACATATTTTATTTCAGACAACCATTCATTTTTTAGCTGCCTGACAATAATATCTATGCTATTAGTTATATCTATACCTATTATTTGTAGCGAATATTGTGGATGTTCTTGTATTAAACTTTTAGCAAAACCAGTTAACATTGGTACGAATGAAGTATCCATCAAAGAATAGGGATACACTATAATTCCTTGAAAAAAAGGTGCCAGCTTGTTTGACATCAGGTGTTGTATAAAAATAAACTTTTCTTGTAAGTTATTTTTTATAAAATCTTTCATGTTTTCAGTATTATTATTTAACGATAATATACTCTCATTTCCTAATTGACGCGCCCATAAAAAATGGCTTAATAAATAACCAGCTTGCTCAAATGCTGCTAATAATTGCAAATAATCTTTTTCATGTCCTACCCGCACCTGATAAGTCTGATCGTCTAATTGCCGATAATATTCACCTGCTTGAATTTGTAATACCGGTATATTTTTAAATTCAATTCGCAAAGAATTTACTAAAGTATTATTATTAGTAAACACACCTATACTTTTAAGGCGCAGATTATGAGTTGTACATTCTGCCGTAATGGGATCTTCTTGCCAGACAGGTATATAGTAGTTTAAGTAGCTTTCTTGTTCAGCTTGATCAGCAATATCCACATTCTTTATTTCGCTTTCAATATTATCCTTAGCTTTTGTAAATTTTTTACTAAGCCAATATTTTTTTTTTAGAAAGGGATAATTCGGTAAATTAATCTTTTTCCCAGGCATAGAATAAACATAGAATAATTGTTCATTAATTACTCCTCTATGCCATAATTCCAGTATCCACTGAGGAAATTTTGCTAGTTTATCTAGTTGCAGACTGAGATCTGCAC
>JBEPVU010000263.1:0-3346 GCA_041690855.1 Gammaproteobacteria bacterium
AATGTACCTGCCTAGCGTATTTGCGCAAATCCGCATGAATACGTCCGTGTAGCTACTTGCGGCTGTCCTGCCGCAAATGTTTACAAAAAAGTCATCGGCTCCGCCTAACTAGACTTTGTGCCTGTTAATACTAATGATGGATTGTTGTATGAAAAATAATCAAGTTCATGTTTGGTATGCCGATTTAAATTTGCCGGAGGCGCGGGTGGCGGCTTTCTGGGCTTTTTTAAGTGAGGATGAGCGAGAACGGGCGGAAAGGTTTCATTTTGAGCGGGACAAGGTGCGATTTGTGGTAGCCAGAGGGATTTTGCGAAAGTTGCTGGGGGATTATCAGGGGGTTGCGCCGGAGCAGGTGCGGTTTCGTTATAACAAGTACGGGAAGCCAGTGTTGGCGCAAGAGAGAGAGGGAGATATGCGGTTTAATCTTTCACATGCGCATGATAAGGCGGTTTTTGTGTTTACGCGGGCGGCGGCGGTGGGGGTGGATGTTGAATATACGGGGAAGGAATTGGATGTGGAGGGGATTGCGCAGCGATTTTTTGCAGTGGCGGAATATCAGGTGTTGCAGTCATTGCCGCCGGCGCAGAAGCGGCAGGCATTTTTTACGGCCTGGGTGCGTAAAGAGGCTGTTTTGAAGGCGCTGGGGCAGGGATTGTCGTATTCGCTGGCGAAAGTCGAAGTGACGATGCTGCCGGAACAGCCTGTGCAGATTTTGGCCTTACACGATGAGGCGCAGGATGCGGCAGAGTGGTCTTTGTTTGCTTTAAAGCCTGGCGAAGGGTATGCAGGGGCTTTGGCGGTTAAACGGAATATACGGGAAACAGATGTTTATAGTTTTGAATTTGCAAATAAATAAAAAGACGGCGCAATTATTTAAATTCCATCAACATCACTTTTACCACCCCATAAACCAGATCTTGCAGGGTTAATTCAATCACCGGATAACGGGGATTTAAGGGTTTAAGATAACGTTTGCTGCCATCGATAATCATTTGTCGGAAAATCAGGCCGTTTTCATTGGCCATTTTAGCAAGGACGTAAGTGCCGTTTTGCGCGGGTTGGTCGGTGTCTACAATAATGGTGCAGTCGCGTGGAAAACTGGTGCCACTGGACGATTCCATAATGTCGCCTTCTACTTTTAAGGCAAAGGCTTGTGAACTGACATGAACGCTGGTGATTAAGCCGTTGGAAAAATTTTTGGCATTAAACTGGTCGGGATTTTTTAACCATTGTTCTGCTTCCAACCAGTTGATAATGGGTACCTGGAAGTAAGCGCGCTTAAGAGGCGTGGTGGAATAAATGCCGCTGGCTTCGTGAATATCGTGGTGTTCCTGATCCAGCCAGCCGGTAGGTTTGTTAAATATTTTTTCGACATGAGAAGCAAAGCGGTCGCCAATATTTTTAACAGGGTTAGTGCCAATAAGATGGCTGATCTGGCTTTGTGTTTTGCCCAAGTGCTTGGCTAACTGAGTCACACCACCAATTGCGCGGGCAAGGGCGCGTAGATTTTTGCGGCGTATCTCTTTAACGTTCATGTCCAGCTTGCTCGAAATTTTAGGTAAAATGAATAATGAATTTGTTTACCTTTTTGGTCAATGCCTGGGGCTAGCATAACGGATAATACAGGTCATTACCAGGATAATGATAGTATCAGACATTGCTTTTAGCATATCATAATAAAATAAATGTCACTATTTTACCGAGTTTATGCCAAATAACCAACGCCATTATTCTTTAGTAGATAAATGTTTGATCCATTTTGATCACATGCTGCAAACCCTTGCCGCCCAGCCAGCCGTGGTCAGCCGGCCTAATCCGGCGGCTGATTGTGTAGAAGCAGATTTATCGGTGCAAGAACGCCGTTATATTGCGGGCCTGATGCGGGTGAACCACACGGGCGAGGTGTGCGCGCAGGCCTTATATCAAGGACAGGCTTTAACAGCGCGCTCTGCGGCGATTAAAGCAAAGTTTACCCAGGCCGCGCAGGAAGAAAATGATCATTTAACCTGGTGCCATCAGCGGCTGGCTGAATTAAACAGCCGCCCGAGTTTTTTAAATCCGGTGTGGTATATGGGTTCTTTAGCAATGGGCATTACCGCGGGCTTAGTGAGCGATGCTGTTAATTTAGGTTTTTTAGCGGAAACAGAACGCCAGGTTGAGCAACATTTAACCCAGCATTTAGAAAAACTGCCCGCCGCCGATCAAAAAAGCCGGAAGATTGTAGCTACTATGCGAGCAGAGGAACAACAACATGCGGCAACGGCCACGCAAGCGGGCGCCGCTGAATTGCCGCTGCCGGTTAAAATGTTAATGCGAGGTATGTCGAAGGTGATGACGGTGACGGCGTTTTGGGTTTGAAATTATCCTGCACGCATTGAGCGCTGCTTTGCAGTGTGTTCTATGGCAGGATCAGAACTTATACCAGCAAGCTTATTTATCGGTGATGCCTGCCGTGATTGCACGAGTGATAAATCATTTTTTTCCAGGGCGGTGAGCCAGCTTTTTGATTGGTTTGATAGAATATCTTTTATAGGAAGAGCGCCTATCTTATCCTCTTTTATATTTTGAGCGATATTGGATAAAGTCAGCCCATCATTTCCTTTAGCCTGCGATAGATGCGTTATAATACATTCTAAAATTTTCAACTCTTGATTGAGTGATGTTATTTCTTTTCTCAAAGGACTTTTAGATCGAAATATTGATTTTTTATCAAGCAGTTTTTGGTTTTGCGCGATAGTTTGTTTTAATGCTTGCGCTCGTTCGCTAAAAGCAAGAATAAAAGCCTGTTTTGCTTCGTCTAGTTTGCTCATTTGCGCTGCGGGCACATCATTATTAGAAGTATTTTGCGAATTACGCAAAGAATTACGCAATTCTTTAGCCTGAGATAAGCGGGCTAAGTCTTGTTCCAGCTTACGCAACTCTTCTAGATATTGCTTGTTAAACAAAGCGTCATCATTCAATGGCTTAAAAGTTTGAGCAATACGGGTTTTTAAGTTGAAATTATCTTCCAGTGCCGCTGTTTTGCCTTTTGCTGGGGATAGTTGATAAGCTGTTGCTCCGAGGCTAATATCATATCCCATTTTCTTAAGTGAGGCCGCGCATTGACCGAGTAATCTTCTTGCCTCTGTCATAAAGCTTTCTTTTAATGATTGATAGGTTTGATTTAATTGAGTATGCAATTCTTTAATCGCTTTAAGATCTGACATTTGCTGTAATGTATTGACGGTATCATTGATAGATGCAGATTGCTTTGGCAGAACTTCGATTTTTTCTAACAGCGTTTTACATTCCAATTTTAAAGTTATTATATTTTCAGCCATGGGATTGCGTGAGGGATACCTTCATA
>JBEPVU010000264.1:0-3337 GCA_041690855.1 Gammaproteobacteria bacterium
GCGGCGTAATCATCATTGGCGCTAATGCCGCTGATATTAAAACGCCGGTAATCACTTTTACGCGCACCTTGTTCATCAAACACCACACACGATGCCACCGTTGCTTCACCCTGGCTATGACTGATATCAAAACACTCTAAACGCCGCGGTATGTCCGGTAAATTTAGTACTGTTTTTAATGCCAGCAGACGCTGATTAACACTGGCGCGTTCTACTAATCGGTTTGTTAAATATTGTTCGCCGTTCTGCACTGCCATCTGCAACCAGCGTTGCCGATCGCCGCGGGGATGCGCGGTAATATTAATTTTATAATTTGCATATTCCGCTAATGCCGCCGTCAACCAAGCCAGTTCTTCTAATTCATGACTAATAATAATCTGTTTCGGTATTTTACGGCCCGCTTCAGTATTTAAATAATACTGCGGCAGAAACGCAGCAAGAATCTCCGCGGGTTCACTCGCCGCGGGTATAGTCGGTAAATAATTTTTGCTGCCGAGTATTCTGCCTTCGCGGATCATTAACACCTGCACACCCGCCATACCATGCCGCGTAACGGCTGCAAAAACATCCACATCGCCTTTCTCAGTATCGACAATCTGTTGTTGTTGAATTTGTCGCAAACTGGCAATTTGATCACGATAATGCGCCGCTTTTTCAAAGGCCATCGCCTGCGCGGCCTGTTCCATTTTTTCAATTAAATCTTGAATAACCGTCTGGTTTTTGCCTTCAAGAAATAAAACCGCATGTTGGATATTTTCCTGATAAGCCGCTGGATCAATCAAGCCCACACAAGGCGCCGTGCAACGTTTAATTTGATATTGCAGGCACGGCCGTGAACGGTTTTGAAAAAAACCATCCTGACACTGGCGGATTTTAAAGATTTTCTGCAGTAAATTTAATGTTTCACGCGCCGACAAAGCGTTAGGATACGGCCCAAAATAACGTTGATGTTCTTTTTTAGCGCCGCGATAATAATCCAGCCGTGGATAATCCTGATGTTCGGAAAGCACGATATAAGGATAACCCTTATCATCCCGTAATAAAATATTATAGCGCGGCTGCCATTTTTTTATAAAATTGTTTTCCAGCAGTAACGCTTCATTTTCAGTGTGGGTTACCACTATTTCGATATGCCGTATCTGACTGACTAATGCGGCGGTTTTTGGCGTTAAACCTGTTTTGCGGAAATAACTCGCTAAGCGTTTTTGCAGATTGCGGGCTTTACCCACATATAAAATTTGATTGTCCGCGCCGAACATTTGGTAGATCCCAGGATCGGCAGGGACAGTTTTCAGGAATTGTTTAAAATCAAAAGATTGCGCAAAGCTCATTTCACTGGGCGGCAACATTACCATCCAACTCTTTATCCAGCATACCATAACGTAATGCTAAATGAGTCAGTTCAACATCGTTTTTAACTTTCAGTTTTTCAAACAAGCGATAACGATAGGTATTAACCGTTTTAGAACTTAAACAAAGCTTATCGGCGATCTGCTGCACACGTTCGCCATGAGTAATCATCCACATCACTTGTAATTCACGTTCGGATAATTCAGCAAACGGTGATTTCGCAGCATCGCTGACCTGGCGCAACGCCATTTTCTGTGCGATTTCAGGTGTGATATAAGGCTGGCCAGCATGTACTTTACGAATGGCCGTGACTAATTCATCTAAATTAGTATTTTTAGTGATATAGCCCGCTGCTCCCGCACGCACAAAACGATAAGGAAACGGTTCTTCATCACACGCCGTTACGGCAATGACTTTAATATCAGGATTGGCGCGCAATAATTTATGCGTGGCTTCTAAACCGCCAATGCCTGGCATTTTCAAATCCATTAAAATAACATTTGGATTTAATTCTTTTGCCATGCGGACGGCTTGCTCGCCAGTGGCTGCTTCACCGACAATTTTAATATCGTTTACATTGGTCAGCAGTTTACGTAACCCTAAGCGGATTAAATCGTGATCGTCCACAATCAGCACAGAGATAAGATTGCGGCCAGTATGCAGACGCTCTTCAGCGTTACTGGTAGGTTCCGGTGCTAAAGCAATTGACATGATAATTCCTCCTGATAGTACATTTGGCGGAGAGGCAGGGATTCGAACCCTGGGAGGGGGGTTACCCCTCAACGGTTTTCAAGACCGCCGCTTTAAACCGCTCAGCCACCTCTCCCTTAACATTAAGGGGCTTATAGTCGTCGCGCACTTCACTTTTGCCTATTTTAATCTCCTCCCCCTTCAAGGGGGAGGATTAAGGTGGGGGTGATCTAAGCTAAAATATAGTCTTTTGATCACCCCCATCCTAACCTTCCCCCTAAAAGGGGGAAGGGATAATACGCAATTCCTAAGTGCTTTGACTATTGTAAGCATTTTGGAATAGTGTAAAGGTAAATGCTTTGCCTGCCTAGACCTAAAAAGGTTCTTTTTTCCGTCTCGCTTCAAAGAACCGGCGTAGCATTAGACCACAGTCTACGGCTAAAATTCCACCTATAAAATCAATAGGATGGTTTAATTGGCTATTCTGGAAAATATTAAATACGCTGCCTACTGCCCCTGCTCGGGGGTCGTAAGCCCCAAACACTACTTTCTGCACCCGTGCCTGCACCATCGCACCCGCACACATAGCGCAAGGCTCTAGAGTGACATATAAACGAGATTTAAGCAGACGATAGTTATTGACCCGAGTGGCCGCCTGGCGTAACGCAATCATCTCGGCATGGGCTGTTGGGTCGCAGGTGGAAATAGGGCGGTTCCATCCCTCCCCTATCACTTCCCCGTCTAAAACGACCACTGCCCCCACCGGCACTTCGCCGGCCGCTTCTGCCTGTGCAGCTAGCGTTAATGCATGGCGTATCCACTGCTCATTTTCAGAAGGGCGGCGTTCAGCAGCCTGCCTGCCAGCAGTGGATAACGCTGCCATATTTTAGGATTGGTTGGTTTTACAGCAATTGCATTTTACTGCGCACGAGGGGCATCTACACAAATATTTCAGTAAAGCGCCTACAGCCAGCACGGGCAGCATAACATCAAAGAATTTTGAAATCACAATAAGGTAGTCCAAATGCTCAGGCGGCATAAAAATGGCCAGTAAAGCCATAATGATAGCAATAAGAACAATAACCACTGTAAATATTTTTCCGCACATAGGGTAAATCTCCTGATTGAATAAATATGCCCAGCCTCAGTGCTGGTAACTATAGAATAGCACTAATTTACGATTTTCACCAAAAAAGCCACTCTTTTTTTAGGGTATATGCGAAGGGCATTCAGGAATTGCGTATTTTAATCTCCTCCCCCTTCAAGGGGGAGGATTAAGGTGGGGGTGATCTAAACT
>JBEPVU010000265.1:0-3334 GCA_041690855.1 Gammaproteobacteria bacterium
CCAGCTATTCCCGCGCCACCGATAAAGACACTGGCTGATTGACCACGCTTTTTCTCAGCAAAAGCGCAAGTGGTATCATCGCCATAAAACTCCAGGTGATAAATTTATAGGTATCGATAACGGCTATCATTTGCGCCTGCAAGGATAATTCCCTGGCTAGCACAGCAGCAGCCAACGGCTGATTCATGCTTAAATGTAACGGTTTTAAATAAGCTTGCAGCGCTGGATTATACGGTTGAATAAAGCCGCCTAATTGGTTCCAGGCGATCTGAGTGTGCCGGGTAAATAAAGTGACAACTATTGAAATGCCGATGGAAGCGCCCAGTGTACGTAACAAACTAAATAACCCTGCCGCTTCTACCCGTAAATTTTCAGCCAGCGTTGTAAAAGCAATCGTGGATAAAGAAACAAAAATCATACTAATGCCAAAGCCTTGAAAAATTAACGGCCAGACCAGCCAGAAGGGGCTGATATTAAGTGAATACCAGGTTCCGACAGCAGCGCCCAGCATACTCAATAAAACGCCCACAACAATTAAATAACGCGGATCTACCCGATTAATAATACGGCTGATGACTAACATACCAATCATACCGCTAATGCCGCGCGGCGCCATAATTAATCCCGTTGTTAAAACAGGATAATCCAGTAGATTTTCCTGTAGCATCGGCTGCAAAATCATAGCGCCGTACATGCCTAATCCCATTAATCCCAGCAAAAGACTGGCGATAGTGAAATTACGATCTTTAAAGATACGCAAATCAAATACTGTTTTATTAGAATACCAGATGCTCCGCAGCAAAAAACTGACAAACCCTACTACACACAATAATGCGGCCACACGAATATCCGCGCCATCAAACCAATCCTGCTGATTGCCGCGATCCAGTAAATATTGCAACGCGCCTATCGCCGTAGAAAGATAAATGACCCCTGACCAATCCATGGCACGGTATTTTCGGATAGCAGGCGGTAAAGCATACCAGGCGAATAATAACGCCGTGACGCCCACAGGCACATTAATGTAAAACGTCCAGCGCCAACTGGCCACTTCCGTTAAATAACCGCCTAACGTAGGCCCTAAAATCGGACCGATCATCACACCCATGCCCCAGATAGCCATGGCTTTGCCGCGCTCTTCCTGCGGATAAATATCCGTAATAATCGCTTGCGACAAAGGCACTAACGCCGCGCCAAATACGCCTTGTAATAAACGAAAACCCACTAATTCTTTCAAAGCAATGGCAGCGCCGCATAAAGCGGACGCTAAGGTAAAACCAGCGATACAGATTAATAAAAAATTTTTCTGGCCTAATCGATCACTGAAATAACCCGTCAACGGCATAAAAATACCTGAAGCGACTAAATAACTGGTCAGCGTCCAGGAAATTTCATCAGGCGTAGTATTTAACGAGCCTTGCATATGCGGCAATGCTACATTCACAATAGTAATATCTAATACTTGCATCAGCGTTGCCGACATAACGGCGATTACGATCAACAAGCGCGTTGCAGGTGTAATATTCTGATACGCTAATGTGCTCATAAACGATTTTTATACCTGAGTGTTTGCATAACAATCTCACTAATGAGCATCGATGGTCACTGTCGCCGTAGCGCCAATTTTTAAAGGATAATGCGCATCATTATTCTCAACGCGCACTCGCACAGGCACACGCTGAGTCACCTTCACCCAATTGCCGGTAGCGTTTTGTGGCGGCAATAATGAAAATGCTGTGCCGCTGCCACCACTAATACTTTCCACCACACCTTTAAAAATATGCTGTGGATACATATCGACTACAATGGTTGCGCTTTGGCCTGGTTTTATTCGGTCAAGTTGGGTTTCTTTATAATTAGCATCGACCCAGAATTCTGCATTATCGATCAGCGCAAACAAAGGCTGGTTTGCAGTAACAATATTACCAGCGCGCAAAGACATATTGGTGATCCAACCTGAAACAGGCGCCATGATATGCGTATAGCGCAGATTTAATTCCGCTTCAGCAAGATTTGCTTGATCATACGCAACGGTTGCGCTGGCTATTTTTAATTTTGCAACCGTATCATCGCCCGTCTGTGGCGGTAGTATTTTTTCTTTCACTAAAAGCAAGGTTCGTTTAGCCGTAAGTTGCGCGTCTTGTAAAAGCGCCGTGTCTATGTTTAATTTGGCCTCTGCTCTTTCAACGGCTATCTGATAAGGCGCGGGATCAATTTCAAGCAGTGCTTGTCTCTGCTGTACTGCTTGATTATTAACCACGTAAAGCCGAATAATTTCTCCATCAATATGGGGCGCTATCTGCACAACATTTGCATTAAGATAAGCATCATCTGTGCTGATATAACGCTGGCTATAAAGTGAATAAGCCAAATAGCTGGCTGTTGTTACTATCAACCCCAGCAATGCTATAAGCTTCTGCATTCCAGGTGATTTTTTTAACCCATTTATTATTGAAAGCATTATAATCTTCATAGATTAAAAAAATGAAATAAAATTACAGGTAGGTTATCATTGATTAACAAAGAATCAAACCCGTTATGAATCATTCTTGATAGGTATATTTTATATTTAATAAAAGCAGAGGATTTTTTATGCCAGGGTTTAACTTTAAGAATAGCGTGGAATTTAATATTGCTAAAAATATTATTTTTTCAGAAAAAACGCCAGAGGATGCAAAAAATAAAATAATCGCAAAATATGCTATTAATGCGGCAGACCCTACAACAGGAAACACCTTGCTTTTAGAAGCTTGTATCAAGCATAAGCAGACAATTGTAGAACTCCTTCTTTCAAAAGGAGCTAATCTTCATCAACAGAACCATAAAGGGCATACTTCACTATTTATAGCTGCTCATTTTAATCTTAAGATTACAAAATTGCTTGTAGAAAAAGGCGCTGATATTAATTTTATTCCTAGCAACGAAAAAGATAGTAATTATTCGCCGCTGTATGCTGCGACAGCCGGGAATGAATATGAAATAGTCCAGTATCTGCTTGAGAAAGGCGCTGATCCTAATTTAATGGGTACTCTGCTTAACATAGCGCCACTTTATGTTGCCGCACAGAAAGGATTTTTAAGCATAGTAAAATTGCTTATTACATATAAAGCTGCAATAGATGTAAAAACAAGTCTAGGCGAAACGCCCTTGTATACCGCTGTGGAAGAAAAACATTTAGATACCATTCAGTATTTATTAGAGCAAGGAGCAGATCCTAACGCTCAAAGTATTAACAATTTTTCGCCGTTATATAGGCTTATTTTACATGAAAAACCTTCCGCTAAAAATCATAAAGCTAAAAATCTCTTTGATGACGCCACTCAAAAAATTATTG
>JBEPVU010000266.1:0-3277 GCA_041690855.1 Gammaproteobacteria bacterium
TAATACTGCTTTATAAGGCGCTGCTTCATGCATACCCACTGCTGTTAATAAAGACGATTGAAACCAGCCACGATGTTGATCAGAACCTTCCAGATATAAATCGGCTGGCCATGCTAAGTCTGGATTTTGTTCTAATACTGCAAAATGCGTAACGCCCGAATCGAACCACACATCTAACGTGTCAGTGATTTTGCGATAATGCTTAGCCTCTTCGCCTAATAAATCAGCCGCATTTAATTCATTCCACGCATCAATGCCTTTTTGTTCGACATGCTCAGCCACTTTTTCCATCATCTGCATCGTATCTGGATGTAATTCATCGGTTTCATTATGCACAAATAAAGGAATCGGTGTACACCATAACCGTTGACGAGAAATACACCAATCTGGACGTTGTTCTATCATACTGGCAATTCTGGCTTTACCGCGTTCAGGAATCCATTGCACTCGATTAATTTGCTGCATGGCTTTAGCGCGCAAACCCTGTTTATCCATGCTAATAAACCATTGCGGCGTGGCGCGGAAAATTAACGGAATTTTATGACGCCAGCAATGCGGATAACTGTGTTCGGTTTTTTTCTCGCAAAGTAAATTATGCTGTTGTTTTAATAATTCAATGACATGCGTATTCGCTTTAAAAACATGTTCTCCGGCCAATAAAGGTACATCCGGCAAATAACAACCATTACCGCCCACAGGATTTATGATAGGTAATTTATAACGCTGCGCCACTAAAAAATCTTCCGGCCCATGCGCAGGCGCAGTATGTACTGCACCAGTGCCTGCGTCTGTTGTTACATGATCGCCTAAAATCACCGGCACCTGGCGATCATAAAAAGGATGCTGCAAGAAAATACCTTCTAAATCAGCGCCCGTACATTGTCCGATGGATATATAATTTTCTATACCATAACGCGCAAGACACGTTTGCAATAACACTTGTGCAATGAGTAAATATTCTGTCTGGCCGTCAAATTTTACTTCGATTAATTCGTAGACAATTTCTGGATGCAACGTCACGGCTGCGTTAGCCGGTAAAGTCCAAGGTGTCGTTGTCCAGATAGGAATGCTGATAGCGCAATTTTCCGGTAGTGCTTTAACAGCAAGTTTTGCTGAAAATTCTTTTTTATTGATCACCTGAAATTTAACATCAATGGCAGGTGAAGTTTTATCGGCATATTCTACTTCCGCTTCCGCTAAAGCAGAACCGCAATCGATACACCAATGTACGGGTTTAAAGCCCTGTTGCAAATGACCATTGGCAATAATTTTCGCCAGCGCGCGAATAATATTCGCTTCAAATTTAAAATCCATCGTGCGATAGGGATTTTCCCAATCACCTATAATACCTAAACGTTTAAATTCTTCGCGTTGAATATTAATCTGCTCTTGCGCGTATTCGCGGCATTTGGCGCGAAACTCGGCTGGCGCTAATTTTTCACCCGCTTTGCCATATTTTTTTTCGACGTTTAATTCAATGGGCAGTCCATGACAATCCCAACCTGGCACATAAGGCGCATCAAAACCATTAAGCGTTTTCGCTTTGACGATAATATCCTTTAATACTTTATTAACCGCATGGCCGATATGTATATGACCATTGGCGTAAGGCGGGCCATCGTGCAGAATAAATTTTTCTTTGCCTTTGCGTTGTTTGCGCAACTGCTGATAAAGTTCGATTTCCTGCCAACGTCGCAAAATCTCCGGCTCGCGCTGCGCGAGATTGGCTTTCATGGGAAATTCAGTGTGCGGGAGGTTCAAAGTGTTTTTGTAGTCGGTCATAGGATTATTTTTTAAAAAGATTATATTGTTGGACTCATTGCTTTCACTACTGGAATTTCTTCAACAGCAAGCGCCGCTTTTATTAAGCGTTTTTGTGTAGTTTTATTCAACTCTGGCAGATCACTTTCTCGATAAGAGCATAATGCACGTATAGAAGTGGCTGGATCGAAGTGCTTACCATAAATCGCACGCGCGCAGGCTAAGCCATCCGCTAGTGTTAAACCATACTGTAATAAAGCATCAATATCAATATAATCTTTAATTTCAGCACGCATTTGAATAGTGTTTAACTTTGTAGCGAGCAAATCACGTAAAGATGCCACATAAATACCATTATCAATACATTTATGCAGTGCTTCAACTCGACCCTGCCTAGAACCGATTCCTGCTAAAAATTGTAATTTTACTTCCCCTTCTTTTAAAGTCAGCACACAGTTTAAAGTATTAATTTCTGGCTGTACCCAGTTCGATTCAGCAAGAAAAGGCATCGCCACTAATAATTGATCTCGATTTAAGGGTTTTGCAGAAAAAAAATCAAAGTCTACTGATTGCCGATGATCTAATTGTAAAGCAATAGCTGTTCCTCCATATAAAATAAAATCAGCTGGAATTGATTCTAGTAACGGCCATAATTTTAACTGTGCCGGAGGTAAAATAGTTAAATGAGGTTTCATCTAAAATCTCTTTGTGGCAAGGGTGGAATAGGATTAATATTAAATTTCAAATGCCAATAATCCCAAGCTCGGTAATTAAAATAACCTGGCGGGGCTTCTTGTAAAGCATTTTTTAATACCTGATCACCCAATAACTGGCGTACTAATTGAATGTCATCCCAATTGCCTAAATTCATCACATTAGCTAAAAAAATAGTTGGATGTTCACAAGCCCATTGTGGACTTTCCCACCAGACATAGCGTTTTGCCAAACTTGCTATCTTTGCAGTATATGTAATTTTTTGCATATTTATTACTCGCTATTGCGCTGAGTATATACCAGTAGCGTTCTTAACCGTTATTTTAACAAAAGTTACTTCAGCTTCATATATAATTATATCGTGAGATTTAACTTTTTTTTAGCTAAATTTACATCGCGTTGAATTTGATTTTTTAACAGCTCAATAGAGTCAAATCGCTGTTCATCGCGAATTTTTTCGATAAATTCGACTTGTAGAAATTTTCCGTAAAGATCGTGTTGCGCGTTTAGTAGATACACTTCTAATAACTGTTTATTGCCCTCTACCGTTGGCCGCCGACCAACATTCGCTACTCCCGCTAACGCTTGCTGTCCAACACCTCGTACTTTAACAGTAAAAACACCTGATAAAGGGGAAATTTGCCGATTTAATAATATATTGGCGGTGGGAAAGCCTAATTGGCGGCCACGTTTGTCGCCATGAATAACATGACCGCTGATTGTATAAGGCCGGCCGAGTAACTGCTCAGCTAACTGTAAATCGCCTGCTTTTAAAGCGTTACGTATGCGGGAACTGCCAACG
>JBEPVU010000267.1:0-3250 GCA_041690855.1 Gammaproteobacteria bacterium
CATATTGATTAGTACCTTGCGAAGAATCCTGATTGCTATCACTGCAATTATTAACGCAAGCCATTTTGGGTTGTGCCTGGTAAACCACCTGGTTTTGATTATTGGTAATTTTATTAATGACATACGGATTAATTCGATAACCACCATTCGCAAATACAGAAAAACCACGCGCCATTTGTAAAGGCGTCACATCCGCCGTGCCTAACGCTAAGGTTAAATTTTCCGGCAATTGTTTGGCATCAAAGCCAAAACGTTCAGCATAAGCGCGTGCATACGACACGCCAATCGCCTGTAATACGCGTACGGAAACTAAATTCAGTGAATTAGCTAATGCGTAACGCAAACGGGTAGGGCCGCCAAACGTGCCGTCGTCATTTTGTGGCCGCCATAATTTGTCTTGTCCCGGTACTGTAAATACTAAGGGTGCATTATTAAACGTACTGGCTAACGTAAAACCTTTGGCTAATGCTGCAGCATAAATATAAGGTTTAAAACCGGAGCCAGGCTGTCGTTGCGCCTGTGTTGCGCGGTTAAATTTACTTTTACGAAAATCAAAGCCGCCGACTAACGCATTAATAGAACCCGTCTGCGGATTTAAGGCGACCAAAGCGCCTTCTATCTGCGGCACTTGCGAGAGTTGCCAGTTGTTGTCTGGATTTTCTACACGAATAATATCGCCGGTTTTTAAAATATCATGGGCTGTTTTTAAAGGGCGACCAGGCCGGCCGTTTTTCTGTTGCAAGCGCGCCCACGCTAATCCCTGCCAGGGAATAATAGCGGCCTTACCATTCGCTAATAAAGCTGTCACCGATTTATCAGCCACACTGATCACGGCGGCGGGTTGTAAACCATTGCTGGTGGGGATGCGGCCTAAATAGGTTGCCCATTTTACTGCTTTTTCTGGGGAATAAGCGCCGATATTATGTTCAGCGCCGCGATAACCATGCCGTTTATCATATGCTAATAAAGCATTACGCAATGCCTGATTAGCCGCCTGCTGCTGCGGACTGTTAATAGTCGTGTAAACACTATAACCTTTCGTATACGCATCATCGCCAAAACTGGTGATCATCATATCGCGCACCATTTCCGCAACATAAGGCGCATGCACAGGAACGGTTGGTCCATGATACGCCGCGGTGAGAGGCGTACTAATCGCCGCTTGATACGTTTTATCGTCAATTTCACCTAAATCGTGCATACGCGCCAACACGTGATCGCGCCGATCTTTTGCGGCAATCGGATTGGCTAACGGATTAATAGTAGAAGGCGCTTTCGGCAATCCCGCAATCATGGCCAGTTCAGGCAAGGTTAATTGATTCAGCGGTTTACCATAATAAACCTGCGCGGCGGCATCCACACCATAAGCACGATTACCTAAATAAATTTTATTGAGATAAAGTTCCAGGATTTGTTCTTTCGTCAACTCGCGCTCGATTTTAAGCGATAATAAAATTTCTGTAATTTTGCGGATAAACGTTTTTTTGCGGGTCAGATAAAAATTACGCGCGACCTGCATAGTAATCGTACTGCCGCCTTGTGATTTAGTGCCGGTGATGGCTAATTGCCCCATAGCGCGCAACAGACCGAAAACATCTACGCCAGAATGCTCAAAAAAACGCTGATCTTCAGTAGCGAGCAGTGCTTTCACTAATAAAGGCGGTACTTGATCATAAGGCACTGGCGTGCGGCTGATTTCGCCGAATTCAGCCAGTAACTGGCCATCGCTGGTATAAACGCGCAGCGGAATGGGCAATTGCACATCTTTTAAAGCGCTGACATCTGGTAGCTGACTGTCTAAGTAAAGATAGGTAAAACTACCGAGAATAGTGGCGGTAATCACTAAGCTGAACAGCATCCATAAAAGGTTACGTAACAAATTATTCATAATATGCATTTACAAAGAAGGAATTGCGACATAATATCTCATTTAATCTATCGATTGTCATGTATAAGGATATGCAAATACTAAATTCTCTGAAAAGTTACTTCAACTTAAAGCCACCTGTGCTGGCAGGCCTGCATATCGGCGCTTCCAGTCTTAAATTATTATGCCTGAGTAAAACAGGCGAGCGTTTTCAAATAGAACATTATGCGAACGTGCCTTTACCGTCTGGCGCTGTGTTAGAAAAAGAGATTAAAGACAGCGCTGCGATCACTCACGCGATTAAACAACTGATTGCCCAGACCAGAGGCGCTATCAAGCACGTTGCTATCGCGCTGCCCGACAATGCCATTATCAGTAAAACGATTCAAATGGATGCTTCACTGAGTGAAATGCAATTGGAAGAATTAATCCAATTTGAAGCCGAGCAGCATTTGCCGCATCCCTTAGAAGAGGTAAGCCTGGATTTTCAAGTGACCGGCATTAATGCTAAAAACTCACAATTAATAGATGTTTTATTAGTCGCTTCGCATAAAAAAAATGTGGAGTCCCGCGTAGAGGCCATTACCGCGGGTGGTTTGCAAGTGAAAGCCGTTGATGTTGAGTCCTATGCGATAGAACGCGCCTGTCAGTTATTGCGCGAACAATGGCCGGAGCGGGGCAATCAGCAAACGATAGTGATATTTGTATTAAGCGCTTTAGTGTTAACGCTCGTGGTGTTGCATGATAATAACGTTATTTTTACCCGCAGTGAAAATTTTGGCAGTGAGCAACTCACGCAATCCATTCAGCAACGTTATAATTTATCTTATGAAGAAGCTGAACAGGCAAAGTTGAATAATACATTGCCAGCGGATTACGTAACCAGCGTTTTGCAACCCTTTGAAGAATTAGTGTTACTGCAAATCCGCCGCTTGCTGCAATTCTTTTTTTCGGCTTCACATTATTCTGAAATCAATCATTTTGTGCTGGCAGGCGGCAGTGCGCAATTGCCAGGATTAGCGGAAAGGATTACTGAGCAGTTAAATGTGCAGGTAGTGGTTGCGAATCCATTTGCCGATATGATTATTGCTCCTGGCATCAATACCGCACTGCTCAACCAGGAAGCCCCGGGGCTATTACTTTGCACAGGATTAGCGCTGCGCAACTTTGGAGGATGAGTTTATACCGTGAAGCAAATTAATCTTATCCCCTGGCGCGAACAGGCGCGTGAACAGCGCAAACGGCAATTTTTAAATTTGCTGATTGCAGCGGAGCTGGAAACGTTATTAGTACTCGCAGGCATTCAATTTATTTACGCTAATTCTTAGCGCAACCAGAATACTATCAATCGCCTTTACGAACAGGAAATTAATCAATTTAATC
>JBEPVU010000268.1:0-3238 GCA_041690855.1 Gammaproteobacteria bacterium
GGGTATACTGATCTGGCTGGCTTTGATTATCACACTGGCGTCCAATAAAAGCGAGATAACGATTTGGATTATACTGCCTTTTCTTATAATACATAGCATTATTCCTCATAAAGAGTTACGGTTTTTATTTCCTATAGTAAATTTGATACCTCTGGTTATTATGCTAAGCATACAATACCTACTTCAATTTAACGCGGTTCAAAAATTGATGAAGATTAGGTGGGCAGTACGTGCTGTTTTATTGATCTTGGTTATTGTAAATTCATTCGCATTAATGCTGACAGTGTTTTCTCCTGCGGATGATCTAGGCCGCATGAATATCACTCAGACGATTCAAAATGAGTATGCAAATAGCCAGGTAAATCTTTATATAGTTAAGAATAATAATCCTTATGCTCCAATTCCGGTGAATCAAAATTTCTACCTGAATAGAGCAGTTAGTATCAGGCTTTTAAATTTAGGGCCGAAACAATTGAATACCAGTAACAGGGTTAATTTACTATTAATCAAAAAAAGCCAGCTAGAAAAATACAGCGGCTTGGTCGAGGACAATAAATTGATTATGGTAAAGTCAGGAATACCGCAATGGATTATTAATGTTAAGTTATTTTTTGGACAGTCGGTTAACCCTTATTATTTATACGAGTTAAGGTAGCTCAAACCGTGTTAATAGCCGATTAATAATATATTATTTGAATTAATTTTAATTATAATATCGAACTTAGTAATTAAGACAATTTACGCTAATGGCGTTATTTATTTGAGGCGAAAAAAAACTTACCTGCCGGTTAAAAAAAATCTCAACATAATTTGTATTCTAAAATATTAATTGTATTATTGTTAAACCTAAGCAACAACAACCTTATCACAATGAGAATTTATATTAAAACGAAAAAGCAAACAAGCCTTTTGCTTGATTTTGGTCAGATTACTGGCCACTTTGGATCAATCCTGAATATTTCAACTAATTTTAATTGTTGTGAAAAGAGGCAATCTTGTCAAACTATCAATACACGATTCAATGTTGCGCTAAAGCCGGTTTCTGGTTTCTTTTAAATCCCGAACGTTCAAATTGTATTATCCCTGTTAAAAGGGTGTTAGGCAATTGCCAAATTGGCTTATCGCGTGAAAAATCCTTTGCTTTAATCAGCCTATTCAATAACTGTTAATACGTTAACGCTTCAATAATTTTTTGACCTATAGGTATATAATTAACATAAACTTTTAAATTTTATTTACATGAAAAAATCTATTAAAAACCTGAAAAGGAAATTCGCAATTGGTTTAAGTGTGTTAGCTGTAGTTATGTGTTCAGTTGTGAGCGCGTCTGCCGACACAGAATCTAGTGATCCCGGTTTATTCGACGCCGAGCATATTAGTAGTGTTACTTGTTCAAGTACACTATGGCATTCTACTTACTATCATAATGCAACTGGGGCAATAGTAGGAACGACTACGACAGGACCTGGAAAAGTAAACGTTACCTTCACCGGCGCATATGCTAGTACTACCGAAGGTAGCGGTGGTGTTGCGGCACATAATATGAGTGTGTGCCAATGTTATGGTTCATCAACCTCTTGGTGTTCTACAATAACTGCGGTAGAGGCTTGCCAATAATATCTGCATTTAATTAAACAAAAACATTTTACCTACCTGCAGATAGGTAAAATGTTTTTTTGGCATTATCAACTCTAAATGAAATGAAAAAAAACATTGCGTTCTATATTCTAGGTTTTACGTATACAGGAGTGCTCATATTTGCCTTTTACAAACTACATGCAAGCGCCCAAATCCATAAAATTGAAAAACAAAAAATGTATCTGGATTCTCTTACAAGCAAACAACTTCAAGAGACTATTTTGGAATATGGCAGCACTGTTGAAGTTAATTTAAAAAAAGACTTTATTGTTACCGATAGCAATAATAATGCTTATCCCCTTGAAAAAATCATCAAGGATAAAATGGTAGTATACCGGCTCAATGAAACCAATTGTATGACATGCGTTGAAAAATACATACCCTATTTAAACGCTTTCGCAAAAAAAATTGGCAGATCAAAGGTCGTGATTTTGGGATCTTTTAGCATACCCAGAAATTTATTTTTAACATTAAAAAATTATCAAATAGCTAATTTAGCTATATACAATTTGAAACCATCGTATATGCAAAACGAAAAAATTGACCTAACAAATGAGCCTTACGTTTTTGTCATGGATAATACATTTAAGGCAAGTAAGGTGATTATCCCTAAAAAAGAGATACCGCAGTTATCTGAATATTATAAACAATATTTGTTCTCTTCACAATTGAACTAAATATGACTGGTTTTTTGCGCAAATGCTACGACCGGCAATAATATCGTCGATGCAAAAGCATATTTCTTATCTAATTGAATATGATAATGATATGCCATGTTTAGATCTATGTCGCTAATAACATTTATCGTGCAACCCTTTTACTCTTATTAAAATAATTAAAATGCAGTATATAAATTTCAACAAAATAACTAGCCTGGCTTTAGGTGCTATTGTATTGATTGCTTCATCCTGTCAACGGCAAAATGACAATTCAAGATTCGCTGGCTTTGAAAAAGTACTTGACCTTAAAAAAGTTGTCTCACTATCGAATAAAGCAAATTTGCAAAATATTATTAAGTTAAACATTCCGGCTATCGACGAATCTACTTTCGATTTTAACAGCAGCATCAGCAATGTTCGCTGCGTGCCATTACAAACCACAGGAACAATGATAGGTGGTATAGATAAGATATTTTTTGCTGATAATAGAATTATTGTGGTTGACGCGACTATATCAAAAACTGTTTTTATTTTCGATGGGAATGGGCGTTACGTTAATAAAATTTCGCCGGCAAAAAATAAAAATGTCGCAAACCCACTAACCCGCTTTCATACAGCTACTTACTTTTACGCTCAAAAAGAAATTGCGTTTTATGATGATAAAAAAGACATTGTTTATTATTTTGACACCAACGGTAACTTTAAAAAAAGCGTAAAGCTTTATTTTGATATTCAGGACTTCGCGAGCTTTAGTACATCTAATAACTTTGTTTATTTAAGTATGTATGACGGTAATAAACACCTTAAAGAGTTAAAAGGAAGCGATCTGTATTTAGGGACACAAGATGGCCAAATTAGTGCAATTGCCCCTGATGCCTCTCAAAAAGTTAAGATAAATTCAAACTATTATTATAACAGTAACATAGCATCTTCGGGAAATG
>JBEPVU010000269.1:0-3205 GCA_041690855.1 Gammaproteobacteria bacterium
CAACAGGCCTCTTGCATCAATTGAATCTGTTCGGCATCGTGCCCCCATAAATGTACATTTTGCTGATTATTCGCTAAATGAATGGCCAACGCCGTTCCCCAGGAACCGGCGCCTAAAAGGGCGATAGGTGTAGTCATATTTTTCCTATTTCAATGATTCATCCGACAGACTATAGTATATCATTTTAGCATTATTACCCACTTAGAAAAGGAAGCCTGACCCTTGACTCTACGACTTAAAACACTCCTAGCCGCGCTGGGATTACTCGTGACTTTATTGGCTTGCGCGTATCAAACACGGGTTACGACCCACTATAATCCGGCGGATTATTACCTGAAAAATGATTACGCCGTTTTTTATCGTTCCACCCAATTGTATTTTAGTCAGCATAATATTTATTTAACCGCCGATATTTTTTATAAAGCCAAACACCAGCTTTATAAACTTTCGCAGCCTAATGCTAATATGAATCCGCCTTTGCTAACATTGCTAATTTTGTGGCTGGGTAAATTTAGTTTTTTTACATCGTTATATATCTGGCAGGGATTATCGATTATAGCAGGCATTGCGGGTGTCTATTTATTGCAAAAAACGCAAGGCGTAAAAACTTTTTTTAATGCGCAGACACTCACGCTGGCAACGGTATTTTTATATTATTACCCCAGTTTTGTAAATTTCAGAACAGGCCAAATCGGATTATTTGTTTTTTTAGGTATGACGGTATTATGGTGGTTGAGTCGTCGCCGAAAAGAGATAGCGGCCGGTATTTTATTAGGCGTATTACTCAATATTAAATTATTTTTAGGCTTATTTATTTTATTTTTTATAGTGCAGCGACGCTGGCGCTTATTGCTATATTGTTTTGGTACGTTATTGTTAATTTTTTTAATAACATTGCTGGTATTTGGTGCGCAGGTATACCAGGGCTTTTATCAAAGTTTACAAGGCGCCGCCTGGTTTTCACCCAACTGGAATGCTTCCGTGTATGGTTATTTGTTTCGCTTCATTGACGCACTAGGGCATGGTAAGCCGGTTGCTTTATTAATGTTGTGGTTGAGAATCAGTTATGGTGTTATCAGTTTACTCACGTTAGCTATTTTAATTAAGCTGGCCTGGCCAAAAGAACAGCAGCAGGCGCGGCAATATTTTGATTTAAGTTTTTGCTTCACTTTAAGCGCTTGTTTGTTTCTCTCGCCTTTAGGATGGAATTATTATTTTCCAATGTTATTAATCGCTATTTATACTATTTTGCGATTAGCGCCACGCTTCTCTAAGCCTTTGCTTATTTATGGGCTGACCTGGTTAAGCGTGACGCTCAGCGCCTGTACGAGTTATTTAATAAAAACACCGCAAAAAGGGGGCGTTTTCTATAGTCTCACCTGGGGCAGCAAAGATTTTTATGCGCTATTTTTTTTAATGCTGACGCTTATTTTATTAAGTAGCCCTTTAAACCAGAAATCCAGCCTTCCTGTCGCCGCTGCGGCCGCAAAGTTCCGCCGTTTTACCTACCCTTTAATAATACTATTTACATTATTACCTGCCGGTATTTATGGTAGTTGTCTGGCGCATTATTTTTATGGGAAATAGTATCAAAAGCGGATAAATAATGTTATTTTTTATAAATTAATAATTTATTTAAGAATAAATGATGACTAAACCAAAATTAGAAATTTTTCCTCTTGAACAACATATTTTCTATATTCGTAGCGAAAGAGTTATGCTGGATGCTGATCTTGCCATTCTTTATGGGGTACAAACGAAAGTATTAATTCAGGCAGTTAAACGCAATATTGTTCGATTTCCTAGCGATTTTATGTTTCAATTAACACCAGAAGAATTTAACCATTTGAGGTCACAATTTGTGACCTCAAATTTGGGCGGCCGCCGATATATACCTTATGTTTTTACAGAACAAGGGGTAGCTATGTTATCTAGCGTATTACATAGTTCGCAAGCTATCCAAGTTAATATTGAGATTATGCGAGCTTTTGTTAATTTACGTCAATTATTAGATACAAACCAGCAGTTAAAACAAAAAATTGAAGAGCTCGAGAAAAAATATGACAAGCAATTTAAAGGGGTTTTTGAGGCCATTCACCAGTTAATGACTCCACCGGAATCGAAAAAGCATCCTATAGGCTTTTTATCGTAATCTCTCAAAAAAAAGCTATTAGTATGAATCACTGTGAAGTTAGTTATCATCAGAGGAGGCCGGAATAAATGTGCATTAATGCCTGATTAAACACCAACCCCAACCAACCCGCCATGGCGAGATAAGGCCCAAAAGCGATAGGAATATGCCGCCCGTGTTTTTTAAAGACGATTAAACTAATTCCCACCACAGCACCGGCAAACGAAGCCAGTAAAATCACCAGCGGTAAAATCTGCCAGCCAGACCAGGCGCCTATGACTGCCAGTAATTTAAAATCCCCATGTCCCATCCCGATTTTACCCGTGATAGCGGTAAATAATTTCGCGACCAGCCACAACGCCAGATACCCTGCCATAGCGCCAATAACCGCTGCCTGCAAATCCGTAAACCAGCCGAACATATTCACCAGCAGACCTAACCATACTAACGGCAACGTAATATCATCCGGCAACAATTGATATTCAAAATCAATAAACAACAACGCCAACAGACAACCTGTAAAAATCATAGCGGCGAGCGTTGGCCAGGCAACACCCCAATGCGCCGCGATCAGCACAAATAACAATCCCGTGATTAACTCTACCAACGGATAACGCCAATGAATCGCCTGCCGGCAATAAGCACACTTACCTTTTAAAAATAAAAAACTCAACAACGGAATATTATGCCAGCTACGTAATGATTGCCGACAATGCGGACAATAAGAACACGGCCAGGCCAGACTAATTTTTTTATCCGCTTTATTCGCTGATTTATTCTCCAGCGCCAGCAATTCACAACATTCTTTACGCCACTCCGCCTGCAACATCACCGGCAACCGATAAATCACCACATTCAAAAAACTCCCAACCGCCAACCCAAAGAAGAATGTGACGAATAAAAAATAAATAAAATGTTCGGATAAAAAATTAATCATAAATCACTTTTTATAATTTCAAGATATTTTATATTGCTTCCACTTAAATTTTGCATTTAAAGCCAAACTTTCGTTAGCCAGGGGAAAAGCCTTTTTGTAAACCATGTGCCGCAGGAAGCGGCACTTGAGCGTACAGG
>JBEPVU010000270.1:0-3191 GCA_041690855.1 Gammaproteobacteria bacterium
GACTAAGGGGCATCATAGAGATTATGCCGGTTAGCCAGTGGTTACTCCTTTTTGTAAACACGCTATAAATACGTCCGTGTACGCTCAAGTGCCGCATCCATGCGGCACATGGTTTACAAAAAGGAGGAAGCACTGGCTAACTCAAGCGCGCACAATAAACCCGAAAATTTAGTTTTGGATTTGCATTTTCTTACTCCGACGAAGGGGTGCCGCAGCGACAGGACCCCGTGCCCCGGAATTAACGACAAGCACGCAAAACGTATAGCCAACGCAAATTCTAAGTGGAAGTAGTGAAGCGAAACACTTTTATTAAAGATCGGCCACTTTTGCAGTAAATAATATTATTTTTGAAACTCTGTCATAGATCACTAAAATAAAAGGATGATCGGCATGAAAGATTTTGGGTGGATGGAAAGCGGTGCCAAAAAGTGTGGTTGCTGTCGCCGCTGCGGCGGTTGTACCTGTTTCGTCCACGGCTAAATAGGTTTTTTGTATAATATTATCGACATATAAAGACTGCTGTGTCAGTGCGCTGAAATCTGCCTGCAGCGGTGAAAAAAGCACTGTTAATCCTAAATCCTGCAATGTTGTTTTCAAATCATTATAACTGGCTGATAAAGTAAATTTAGGCAGTTTGACATCCACGGCGCTATCATTAGCCGCATTAAGTAAGTTAAAGAAATAAGTGTTATTTAATTTTTTAGTTATTTCATTCAATGTATGTTTTGGTTTAGGCAATAATAACACCATTGCCAGGTTAACATGGGCGTAAGGCATTTCTAATAATTGTACGGCCTCATTTTCACTATAGCGAAATGTGTGTTGTTGTTGCATCATAGAGACTTGAATAGTTTGCCCGTCTTCATTCATAAAAGGTGCGGCGCTGGTATCAGCGGTTTTAAAAGGATATTGCCAATTTCCTTTAAAATAAATCGCATTTATTAATATCAGGCGTGTAAGTTTGTCAGGCTGTCCGGCAGGCATTAATTCTTTGATTTTTCCGGCGGTTTTTGCACTTGCCCAGTCGTTAATAAGTTGTCGGACCTGATCGGAATTTCGCGTGTAGTCTACTTCTTTAAATTCCACGTTACCCAGCGCATTTATTTTTTCGACCGCCGCTTTTTTATAATGCAGGCCGGTTTGCGCCCATAACGCATTAGCTGTTACTACGGCAGTATCCGACGCTAAGCCCAGCCAGTTTTGCACATGCTTTTTTGTGCAGATCCAGAAAGTGTTACAAGGCGTTTGATATTGAATGGAAGTATCGATTGCTTTTAAGACAGAATTTACGTTTTTGGTCTGCGGAACAATATGTAATAAATGGAGTAATTGTTGTTGCGTATCGCCCGCAGTGCTTGAACTCAATATAGCTAATACCGACGCCAGGCTATAAGGTGATAACACAATATTTTTATTTTGCTGATTAACGTGTTGAAAAATCTGGAAAGCAAATTGATTAAATCCCGCCGCCGTTGAGTCAATAGCCACTGTGTTATCGGAAAAAACCGCCGGGCTGATTAATAATAGATTGACTGATACAATAAAAATTGCTAACCATTTTTTCATAGATATAGTCTCCGCCTTTAAAGAAGGAAAAAAAGTTGTAGACTCTCATTATATGACAGACTGTGTGACTGCTCTTTTCATTTTTTCAATAGTTTCTTTATGAGTATTCGCTTCCAGAAAATCAATAATCTTAAAATACTGCTTTTTTGTCGCAAGGCGATAGGCAGCGAAATTACTCGCTAATAAGGCAGCAGATTGTAATGAATGAGGTAAAGACTCCCATATGAATTGCACTATTTCTATATATCCTCTATCGGCAGCATAAATGAAAGCATTAAAATCTTCACTGATTAAGAATGATATTTTTTGATTGGGTTTTACCCATACTGCAAGCTGTTTGATAATATCTAAATGACCGTTTTTCGCAGCCATAATACAACAGGACGAAAATTGAGTTTCAATTATTTTATGACGATGGGAGAGACTCACTAAACCCCATAAAAATTGTATGATATCTAGCTTACCGTAAGCACATGCGGCTTTAAAAGGAGACATGTGATGCACAGTAAATTGATTCATTACTATTTCATATTCGTCTGAAATGTATTCTAGGAGTATAGAGTGTGATGACGGAGGTACAATGGCTAATATGTGTTGAACTAATGCGATATCCTGACCACAATATTGGCTATATAAGTATAAAATACAATTTCTCAATGAAGAATTCCAAACGATCTTAATATATTCAGGGTTCTTTGCAATTATGTTGAGACATTCGTCAAATAAAAATTCCTCCTGTAATATTAATCCTACCGTTTTAATATGCTGATTATCCAAGGCTGCTTTAAAAGCTTCACCCTTTCTCGCGAAAAAAACAGGTATCACAGCTTCTTCAGCAGGTAAACTATCAGTGACTGATTTGACATAATCTAAAATAGCTTTAACGATATCGTGATAGCCATTGGCAGCAGCAAGATGGAAACAGATATAATTATCCTGCGCAATCAAAGCATTTTTTTGTTCAATGGAAAGTGAGGAGAATAACGCATAAAATTCTCTCATATGACCCGTACTACAAGCTTGGATAAATTTAATAAAAAGAGGATTAGACATAACATTCATCTTCAAAGTGCTTTGAGTATATAGTCAAAGCACTTCATTTAAGCATTAGCCATAATTTAATTGTTTTATTTAATTGATTTTGTTGATCAGCCGTCAGTAGTCCTATTTTCTGATGAATTTTATCTCGTTGAAGAGTAGCTATTTTATCAACCATAATTTGCGAGGGATTCTTTAAGCCATTTTGTTTATCGGGTGATAATAGCAAACGAAATAATGGGGTTTCTATTAAATGAGTAGTGATAGGACAAACAGTAATGCTGGCATGAGTATCATTAAATAAATTAGATTGAACAATAACGGCTGGCCGCGGTTTTCCATAATCGCCACTTAATACACAAATTACTATATCACCGCGCTGCATACTTATACCCACTCATCTGTATCAGAGTTTTGTTCCCAGCTTTCGTGTTCTTTATTTTTAGCGCGACTTGCTAAAATAGATTGCCGATGCGCTTCGCTAACAAGGGCATTTTCGACAAAATTACTTAAGAATTGTTCTAAAGCCTTATCAATAATCCAATTTTTGCCTCTATGCAACGTATGTGAAGCTTCTTCAAGCTGAC
>JBEPVU010000271.1:0-3190 GCA_041690855.1 Gammaproteobacteria bacterium
TAGCTACACGGACGTATTCATGCGTGTTTACAAAAAAGTCATCGGCTCCGCCTAACCAGGTAACGTTAATATAGAAAACTGGCAGTATACAATACTAACGACTATACTGTTATTTGTCATGGCATTAGAAAAACAGGGAAAACATGCAAGGAATCCCCCCCAACAGCCTGGCATTCCGCCTTATCAAAGACGGCCTGCTAGACGAACAGACTGCACAAGAAGCCGCTAGCCAGGCAAAATCCAGACAACAGGCTTTCATCAGCTATTTAGTGCAGGAAAAACTCGTCAAATCCCAACAGCTTGCCAGCGCTATATCGCAAGACCTGGGTTTGCCCCTGCTAGACTTAGCCACCTTCGACCTCGAACTGATCCCAGCAAAATTCATCAACGAAAAACTCATCCGTAAACACCAGCTCATTCCGTTGATGCAAAAAGGCAAGCACCTGTTTATCGCCGCCGCCGACCCCACTAATCAGGCAGGATTAGATGAATTTAAATTTAACACCGGTTTAACGCCGCAAACTATTCTCGTTGAAATTGACAAATTAAACACTATCATCGAGCAAATATTAACCGCACAGGAAACAGCCGCATTAGGTGATTTAAGCGATTCTGCGTTAGATCAACTCGCTATCAGCAGTGAAGACACCGATGCCGACAATATCAATCCGTCAGAAGTCGATGACGCTCCTATCGTACGCTACGTCAATAAAATCGTACTCGACGCCATTAACAAAAATGCCTCCGACATCCATCTCGAACCCTACGAAAAAAATTACCGCATCCGTTATCGTATCGATGGTCTTTTATACACCAATGCCAATCCACCGGTGAATTTATCCAACCGTATCACAGCGCGCATTAAAATCATGTCGCAGATGGATATTTCCGAACGCCGCGTACCGCAGGACGGCCGCTTCAAAATGGTGTTATCAAAAAAACGCATGATCGATTTTCGCGTCAATAGCTGCCCGATTGTTAACGGCGAAAAAATCTGTATGCGAATTTTAGATCCCAGCAACGCTATTTTAAACGTTGAAAAATTAGGCTTTGATGCCACCCAGAAAGAATGGTTTTTAAAAGCGATTAATAAACCGCAAGGCATGGTTTTAGTGACTGGCCCAACCGGCAGTGGTAAAACCATTACGCTTTATACCGCATTAAATTTATTAAACACCGAAGAAATTAATATTTCCTCGGTAGAAGATCCGGTGGAAATTCATCTGGAAGGTATTAATCAGGTTAACATTCATCCCAAAGCTGGCTTAACCTTTGCAACAGCCTTGCGATCATTTTTACGGCAAGACCCTGACGTGATCATGGTGGGTGAAATCCGCGATTTAGAAACTGCCGAAATCGCCGTAAAAGCGGCGCAGACCGGCCATTTGGTATTATCAACCTTGCATACCAACAGCGCGGCTGAAACTTTAGTGCGTTTAACCAATATGGGTGTGCCGAATTATAATATTGCCACTTCCGTGGTATTAATTATCGCACAACGTCTGGCCAGAAAATTATGCGAACATTGCAAAGTAAAAGCCATTATTCCAGAACCCGCCTTACTAAAAGAAGGTTTTTCGGCGCAGGAAATATCGGATTTAACTATTTACGAACCCAAAGGCTGCGAACATTGCACCAACGGCTACAAAGGCCGCGTGGGATTGTTTGAAGTTTTATATGTGACAGAAACGATCAGCAATTTAATTCTGCGAGGCGGCAATGCGTTAGATTTGCTGGCGGCGGCACGCAGCAATGGTATGTTAACACTGCGTGAATCCGGTTTAAATAAAATCCGGCAAGGTATAACCAGCCTGGCTGAAATTAATAGCGTTACCACCGACTAATCACTATGACTAAACCTGCAAAATTACATACCTTTACCTGGGAAGGCACCAATCGGCGCGGTGAACACCTGAAAGGCGAACAAATAGCCGCTGACGTAAATGCCATCAAGCATGATTTACGCCGTCAGGGTATTTTGCCGAAAAAGGTAAAGAAAAAATCGACTGCTCTTTTTGGCGGCAAGAAAATTAAACAAGGCGATATTACGCTGTTCAGCCGACAGATGGCGACCATGTTAAGCGCTGGTATTCCTTTAATACAATCGCTGGACTTAATTTTGCACGGCCTGGATAAACCAGCGCTGCAACAATTAATTAATGGTATAAAATCTTCCATCGAAGGTGGTACGCCAGTTGCCGAAGCATTGCAGCAACATCCGCTTTATTTTAATCCCTTGTTTTGTAACCTGGTTGAAGCCGGTGAAAAATCCGGTACATTGGATTTGATGTTTAATCGAATTGCCACGTATAAAGAAAAATTTGATTCTTTAAAAGCGAAAGTTAAAAAAGCCTTATTTTATCCAGCCGCTATTTTAATAGTATCAATCATTATCAGCGCGGGTTTGCTGATTTTTGTAGTACCTCAATTCGCCAATCTTTTTAAAAGCTTTGGCGCGGCATTGCCATTGCCAACGCGTGTAGTGATGGCGTTATCGGATTTTATGCTGCATTACTGGTGGTTATTAGCCGGTATCGCCGTAGCGCTCGGCTGGTGTTTTAAAACAGCGTTGAAAAAATCGCCTGCTTTTGTACACGGGCTTGATAAAATGCAACTCAAACTGCCGATTATTGGCAATATTTTGCAGAAAGCGGCGATTGCGCGTTTTGCGCGTACGCTGGCGACAACGTTTTCGGCGGGTTTGCCTTTAATTGATGCGCTGCAAACGGTAGCAGGCGCAACGGGCAATTGGTTGTATTATAGCGCCACGGAAAAAATCCGTGAAAAAATTTCTACCGGTCAAACTTTAAAATCCGCTATGCATGAGACGCAGTTATTTCCGATTATGGTTGAACAGATGGTGGGCATTGGCGAGGAGTCGGGTACGCTGGAAAATATGTTATCGAAAGTGGCGGGAATTTATGAGGAAGAGGTGGATAATGCGGTGGATAGTTTAAGTAGTTTGCTGGAGCCGTTTATTATGGTGTTGCTGGGGGGCATGGTGGGTGGTTTGGTGATTGCGATGTATATGCCGATCTTTCAATTGGGTAGTATTGTTCATTAATAATTGTATAAGAGCGCTATCGAGTTTATGCCGGTTAGCCAGGGGAAAAGCCTTTTTGTAAACACGCTGTGAATACATCCCTGTACGCTCAAGTGCCGCTTCCTGCGGCACATGGTTTACAAAAAG
>JBEPVU010000272.1:0-3160 GCA_041690855.1 Gammaproteobacteria bacterium
CATCGGGAAAATGGTTGATTTAGGTTCCGGCAGCCAGCGCGAAATTGAAGATATTATGTTCACCCGCTATGCTTGCTACCTTATCGCACAAAATGGTGACCCTAAAAAACAAGAAATAGCTTTTGCTCAAACGTACTTTGCCATCCAAACCCGCCGGGCAGAATTAATCGAGCAACGACTTTTGCAAACAGAGCGTGTTTCCGCACGTAAAAAGTTGTCTGCTACGGAAAAAGAGCTCTCGCAAATTATCTATGAACAAACAGAGGGCAATGAAGACTTTGCACTTATCCGCAGCAAAGGAGACCACGCGCTTTTTAATAAATCTACTCAAGCTATGAAAGCTTACTGGAAAGTACCAGAAAGCCGTCCTCTCGCTGACTTTGCTCCTACCCTTATTTTAAAGGCAAAAGACTTTGCCACTGAAATTACTATTTTCAATGCCAAAGAACATGGCATGAAAACGGGAACTGCCATTTCTCAAGAACATGTTACGAACAACAAAGCTGTCCGCAAAACTTTATTAGAACGCGGCATCCATCCTGAAACGCTAGCCGCCGCCGAGGATGTTAAAAAACTTGAACGGCGTTTAGTTTCAGAAAAGAAAAAATCTATGAAAAAACCGGATGTTTTATAAGAGACTAATATGCCTAAAAAATTGCTTTGACTTAATATTACTACTTCCTCTGTATAATACTATACCATTAAAATGGTATAGTATTATACATATATAGCCCCTATTACTGGTATAGAACTATGAAAAACCAAGAACTGCAAGAATACCTGCAAGCCCAACGGGTTCAATCCCCCAAAAGATTGAAAGGGTTAGTCAATGATATGCAGGGCAAACCGCTGTTTAAAAGGAGCGTGTTTCAGACCTTGCAGAAGTATGCTACGGATTTTCTGACGCATGGCAGCGAGCCTAGAGTCATTGTAATGCCAGGATTGTGTGGCACGGGAAAAACCACTTTGCTGGGACAACTCTTTTTAGCTTTGCCAGATGAACAGGTGACAAAATTATATTGGTCGGTGGAAGAAGCTATAAAAAGATTTAACGTTAATTTATGGGACATTATTGAAAATTATGAGGAACTGATAGGTAAACATATTGAAGAATTTACCGCGCCGCTGTTTCTTTTTCTTGATGAAATTCACTATGATGAAAATTGGCCGATCTTTTTAAAAACGCTTTATGATCGATCAAAACAGGTTATGATTTTTTGTACGGGTTCGGCGGCGTTGCTTTTAAGAGAGCAGATTAACGCAGACGTCGCCAGAAGAGTTTTTTTTGTTGATATACATCCTGTTTGTTTTTCTGAGTATCTGCTTTTTAAAGATAATAAATTGCCTCTGCAAGGAATAGGACAGCTTATAAAAGAAGCTATTCTTTTCTCAGATAATGCAAAAGAAGTGTTTGCAAAATTACAACAACAAGAAAAACAAATAAAACAATACTGGCTGGATATCGATAAATTTGCTATAAGCCGCTATATCAAGTTTGGCACGTTTCCTTTTACATTAAGAACAGAGAATGAAATTCTGGCGGTCAGTTTTATTGCACAGATTATCAGCAAAGTTATTTATACGGATATACCGCAATTTTATAAATTTGAAATCCAAACCCTTAATCGAATAGATAAGCTGTTGTATTTGATTGCTGATACATTAGGCGTTAGTTCGACAAAGCTCAGTGAAGCATTGGAAATGAAACCGGATACGTTAAGACTTGCGCTTAAATCCTTGGAGAGCGCCGGTTTAATCATTAGAATACCACCTTATGGCGCACATTTTAAGCAAGTGAAAAAACCCTCAAAATATCTTTTTGCAACACCTTCATTGCGGTTTTCTTATTTGTCGGCAAAAGAAAGTGTTGGCGTTTTTGAAAATTATCAAGGCAGTCTGTTTGAAGATGTTATTGGTATGTATTTAAATACCATACTGCCGCGATTTGGCGATTTAGCATTAACGTATGATGTGGCGGATGGCGGCGCAGATTTTATTATATCGGTGGGTAAGCAAAAAATTGTGATGGAAGTTGGCACGGGTAAAAAAGATTATCGACAGATTGTAAAAACGGCGGAAAAAATACAGCCAAAATACAGCTTAATTATATCCAATAACGCCTTAGAGTATTCCGAAGAATATAATGCCGTTAAAATACCGCATAAATATTTTTTATTGATGGCAGATGATTAATCTACCAGCTGTTTTGCCGCTGCATTTATTTCCCGCTCCAGCGGCAGACAAAATCTAAACCATGCACCGCCCGAAGGAGAATCAGGGAGCAGTGTTAAATAACCATGGTGAGCTTCTATAATAGTGCGGCAGATAGCGAGCCCCATACCCATGCCAGTTTTCTTAGTGGTGAAATAAGGCGTAAATAATTGCTGGCTGAGATCGGCTGGACAACCGGGGCCATTATCAATCACGTCCACACAAATTTCATTGTTCTGTTGCAGTGTTTTAATAATGATGTAGGGTTCATTGGTAAGGGTTTGCTGATGCGTGGCCTCTATGGCATTACGCAATAAGTTAAGAACGACCTGGCCAATCTGAATTTTATCAATTTCAATTTTTGGCAAACTGCTGGTAAGATCAAGTTGTATATTAACTGCATTAGCTGCCGGATCATAACGCATAATAGTAACCGTTTCTTGAATGATGCTATTTAAATCGATGGTTTCATAATAAAGTTCGCCTTTACGAATGAAATTTTTCATGCGATGAATAATGGCGCCAGCGCGTGTTGATTGCGCTACGGTTTTTTCCAGCACAGTCACTAATTCTTCAACGCGGAAATTACCATTTTTTAAGCGTAGCAGGCAACCGTTGGTAAAATTAGTAATGGCGGTTAAGGGTTGATTTAATTCATGTGCAAGCGTAGAGGCCAATTCACCCATTGCATTTAAACGCGCAACGTGTGCGAGGCTTACTTGCTGTTCCTGTAAAGCTTTCTCAAGCTCTTTACGGTGTGTAATGTCCCAGCAGACGCCTACCATATGAATAGGGTTACCTTGCCTGTTTTCAATGATTTTACCACGCATGGCGATATAACGCAGTTTGCCATCCAGCCAGTGCAGGCGATATTCAACATCTAAAGGCTTATTTTCCTGATATGCCTCTAGCATGGCTTTGCGTAAAATGTCTTGATCGGCAGGGTATG
>JBEPVU010000273.1:0-3154 GCA_041690855.1 Gammaproteobacteria bacterium
TCGCCTCTCCAGCGGGAGAGGCCGCCGCGTAGCGGCGGGTGAGGGGAATTAACACTGCTTTCTTCAACAATGAATTTCATGCTGATAAGAGCTCCCTCACCCGCCGCTTTGCGTCGACCTCTCCCGGGGGGAGAGGTGAAATTCAGCTGTTTCAGCGGGAATGGCTGTAAGACTTGAATCAAGCAGGACAAACCCCATTTAACAGTATATAATCTTTTATTTTAGGGAACATTCCGCCAAGCACGAGGTAGCACTTTGAACGACATGCTAAAAAACTTATTTCTCTGGCTCATTATCGCCGTCATTTTAATTTCTGTTTTTAATAATCTTGAGCCCCGTAGCGGTGGCGAAGAACGTTTGACGTATTCTGAATTTCTAAAGCAGGTACAACAAGGCAATGTTAATAACGTGACGATTCAAGATCAGGTTATTACCGGCAGTTTGCAGAACGATAAAATCTTTAATACCTATATGCCGCTGAACGATCCCTATTTATTGCCAGAACTGGTAAAGAAAAACGTGAATGTTAAAGGTGAGCCGTTACAGCAGGAAAGCCTGTTAATGCGTATCTTTATCAACTGGTTCCCCATGTTGTTGCTGATTGGTGTGTGGGTATTCTTTATGCGCCAGATGCAGGGCGGTGGCCGTGGCGGTGCGATGTCTTTCGGACGCAGTCGTGCGCGTTTATTAGGTGAAGATCAGGTTAAAGTTACGTTTGATGATATGGCGGGTGCTGAAGAAGCGAAACAAGAAGTGAAAGAATTAGCGGATTTCTTAAAAGATCCGGCCAAGTTTCAAAAATTAGGCGGTAAAATACCGCGGGGTGTTTTATTAGTCGGCCCGCCAGGTACGGGTAAAACACTATTGGCGCGTGCGGTGGCGGGCGAAGCCAAAGTGCCATTTTTTACCATTTCCGGCTCTGATTTTGTGGAAATGTTTGTGGGCGTGGGCGCTTCTCGTGTGCGCGATATGTTTGAGCAGGCAAAAAAACATGCGCCCTGCATTATTTTTATCGATGAAATTGACGCGGTAGGCCGTCATCGTGGCGCCGGTTTAGGCGGCGGACATGATGAGCGTGAGCAAACCTTAAATCAATTGCTGGTTGAAATGGATGGGTTTGAAGGCAATGAAGGCGTCATTATTATGGCGGCGACTAACCGTCCCGATGTATTAGACCCGGCGTTATTGCGTCCTGGCCGTTTCGATCGTCAAGTCATGGTTGACTTGCCGGATATTCGCGGCCGTGAGCAGATTTTACGTGTCCATCTGCGCAAAGTGCCGGTGGCGGACAATGTTAATCCTTCAGTGATTGCGCGTGGTACACCCGGGTTTTCCGGTGCTGATTTGGCGAATTTAGTTAACGAAGCGGCTTTATTTGCGGCGCGTGCCAATAAATCAACTGTGGATATGCAAGATCTGGAACGTGCGAAAGATAAAGTGATGATGGGTTCTGAACGCCGTTCTATGGTGATGAGCGAAAAAGAAAAACGCTTAACAGCTTATCATGAATCCGGCCATGCGATAGTAGGCCGTATGGTAGAAGAACACGATCCCGTTTATAAAGTGACCATTATTCCGCGTGGCCGCGCGTTAGGCGTGACCCTGTTTCTGCCGGAAGAAGACCGGTATAGTTACACTAAACAGCGTCTGGAAAGTCAGATTACCAGTTTATTTGGCGGACGTATTGCAGAAAGTATTATTTTTGGGCCTGAACAGGTAACGACAGGCGCTTCTAACGATATTCAACGCGCTACTGAAATTGCACGTAGCATGGTTACGAAATGGGGCTTGTCCGAACGCTTAGGCCCATTAATGTATGGTCAGGAAGATCGCGAAGTTTTCTTAGGCCATTCGATTGGTAAAGGCTCAGAACTTTCGGATGATACTGCACATTTAATTGACGAAGAAATCCGCTCCTTTATTGATAGAAATTACACACGTGCTGAAAAAATCCTGCGTGATAATCTCAATAAACTGCACATGATGGCGGAAGCGTTAATGAAATATGAAACCATTGATGCCGAGCAGATTGACGATATTATGTCTGGTAAAGTACCGCGCGAACCCAAAGACTGGAACAACAGCGGCAACCCGCCGAGCGATGGCGGTAATGCGGCAGCTACTGCCAATGCGGCAGGCGGTGGTACACGCTCAAGTGATACAGTAGATGGTACAGCGGGAACAGTTTAATTAACTTGTAATATTCAAAATGTTATTAACGTGTGGTAACAAAATACTAGACGTAACGCAACCACAAGTCATGGGCATTCTGAATATCACCCCTGAATCCCGTTACGGTGGTGGTTTTACTCGGATCAATGATGACGTATTGCGCCGCGCAGAACATATGGTTAATGAGGGCGCCGCTATTATTGATATCGGCGGCGAATCTACCCGTCCTGGCGCTATGCCGGTTCCCTTGCAGGAAGAACTGGAAAGAGTTATTCCCGTCATAGCAGCGATAAAAAAACAATTTCCAACCTTGTTATTATCAATCGATACTCGCAAAACGGAAGTCATGCAGACTGCTTTAGCAGCAGGCGTTGATATTATTAATGACGTGAATGCTTTACAGGCGGAAGGCGCACTGAGTTTGCTTGCTGATAGTCAAGCGGCTGTCTGCTTAATGCATATGCAGGGCGAACCCCAGACGATGCAAACGGCGCCGCATTATGAAGAAGATGTAGTCACGGAAGTGAAAACTTTTTTAGCGCAGCGCGTGCAGGCTTGTCTGGCAGCAGGGATTGCAAAGGAAAGACTGATGATTGATCCCGGTTTTGGTTTTGGTAAAGCACTAACGCACAATGCGCGCCTGTTAAAGCATTTAGGCGCCTTAAAAGCATTAAATGTACCTATACTGGCAGGATTGTCCCGTAAAATAATGATAGAAGCCGCCTTACATTTACCTGTTGAACAACGTTTATATGCCAGTTTAGCGCTTGCTGTCTTGGCGGTAAGCAAAGGGGCGGCTATTATACGTACCCATGATGTTAAACCAACGCTTGAAGCCATACGTATGACAAGCCGAGTATTGGCCGAGGATTAAAGAATGTTAAAAAAACGTAAATACTTTGGTACGGATGGTATACGCGGCCGCGTAGGGGAAACGCCGATTACGCCGGAGTGTGTGTTAAAACTCGGCTGGGCGGTGGGG
>JBEPVU010000274.1:0-3114 GCA_041690855.1 Gammaproteobacteria bacterium
GAGCTCCCTCACCCGCCGCTACGCGTCGACCTCTCCCGGGGGGAGAGGTGAAAACGGCTTGCGCTAGATTGGGGCATACTTAAATATATAACCTTGCACAATTACCCTATGAAACTTAAACTACTGAAACCTAAACTATTTTATTTGCACCATTTGCACCAGGCTTTCGTTAACTCAGGCGGATTGCATTGGGTAAACCATCTGCCGCATGGATGCGGCAGTTGAGCGTACAGGGACGTATTCACAGCGTGTTTACCCAATGCAATCCGCCTGAGTTAACCGGCACAGCACACACTCACACCATCATAAGGAGCTTCCATCATGGCATTTGAACTACCCCCCCTTCCCTATTCCCTAGACGCCCTCGCCCCCAACATGTCCCGCGAAACCCTAGAATATCATTACGGCAAACATCACCAGGCCTATGTCACCAACTTAAACAACCTACTACCTGGCAGTGAATTTGAGGGCAAAACCCTAGAAGACATCATCAAAAAATCCTCCGGCCCCCTTTTCAACAACGCCGCCCAAGTTTGGAACCATACGTTCTTTTGGCACTGTTTAACACCGAACGCTAAAAACGGCACACCTACTGGCGCATTAGCCGATAAGATCAATCAAACATTTGGAACTTTCGAACAATTCAAAGAACAATTCAGCAAAACAGCCATTACCACTTTCGGCTCCGGCTGGGGCTGGCTGATTAAAAACGCAGACGGCAGCTTAGCCATTCAAAGCACCAGCAACGCCGGCACACCCATGACAGACAACAAAAAAGCCTTATTAACCTGCGACGTCTGGGAACATGCTTATTACATCGACTACCGCAACGCGCGGCCTAAATATGTAGAAAAATATTGGGAACTGGTTAACTGGGATTTTGTAGCAAAAAATTTTAGTGAATAGCTTTTAGGCAAAATCAGCTTTACTTAAGGATTGTGAGCTTATGGTTTATAAAGCTTAACGGCCGATTTATTTGCAGCTTTTCTCAAATCGTTATCTAACGTTGCCAGCGGTAAGCCCATACGAATCGCCAGCTCAAGATAAGCTGCATCATAAATCGTTAAATTCATCGCTTTTGCTAATTCTAAAGTGCTGCCTGAAGACCTTTGAATACTGCTCTCATCAATAACAATAGATAACATATTCAATGCTTCTTGAAACTCGCTGGTTTTTACTGCTGAAATACGCTGTCTTTTCTGTGCAATTAACAGTACATTAGCCACTTCAAATGGCCATATTGCTGGAACCAGCGCCATTAATTTATCTGCTCGGAATTGATCAAATATTTTCTCAGTAACCTCCGTTTTCTCATCTTCAAAACACCAGGCCATAGCAATAGAGCAATCAAGCACAATTTTAGATTCAATCTCTTCCATGCTATTTTCTTCCCATAGCTTTCATTTCTTTAATGGTAAGTTCTTTGCCAAGGGTAACGCCATTTCTTAGATGACGGATAGTATCAACCGCCTGTGCAGAAGCGCTTAATGTTTTCCGGCCTGCCTTAACAGGAACCAGCATTGCGACTTCTTCTCCATGTCGAGTAATCATCACTGTTTTTCCATTGAGAACATCTACCAATAATTGAGAAAAATGTGTTTTTGCTTTAAAAGCGCCGACTGTAATCATAATGTAATGCCTCCCTCCAGAAATTAAACTAGTTTAATCTTTCTATTTATACTAGTCTAAAAATGGCCAGCAAACAAGCTAAGGCACAAAATAGAACCCTAGTTATAGGCTATACAGCCTTGCACAATCCCGCTTAGAAACTTAAACTGTTTTACTCTACCCATAATCAATCAACGCCATGAAAAATCGTGATAAAAAATTAGCTTTTTCCACTCGCGTGATTCACGCGGGACAAACGCCCGATCCAACCACCGGCGCCGTCATGACGCCTATTTACGCTACTTCAACCTATGTGCAGGAAAGCCCTGGCAAACACAAAGGTTATGAATATTCCCGCACACAAAATCCCACACGACATGCTTACGAGCGTTGTATTGCCGATTTAGAAAATGGCCAGGCCGGTTTTGCGTTTGCCTCCGGCATGGCAGCCATTGCAACCGTATTAGAATTATTAAATCAAGGCGATCATGTTATTGCTATGGATGATTTATACGGCGGCACTTTCCGCTTATTCAGCAAAGTGCGGCAGCGCAGCGCCGGGCTGGAATTTTCTTATGTCGACTTAAGTGATTTAGAAGCCTTAAAACAAGCCATTAAACCCAACACCCGCATGATCTGGATCGAAACCCCCACTAACCCCTTATTAAAATTAGCCGACTTAGCGCAAATAGCCGCTCTAGGCCGGCAACATAATTTAATAGTAGTAGCCGATAACACCTTCGCTTCACCCTGGATACAAAAACCGTTGGATGCAGGTTGCGATATTGTCGTACATTCCGCCACCAAATACTTAAACGGCCATTCTGATATTATTGGCGGTGTTGCAATCGTTGGCAATAATCCTGCGCTCTGTGAACAAATGGCTTTTTTACAAAATGCGACTGGCGCAATCGCCAGCCCATTTGATAGTTTTCTCGCTTTACGCGGCCTAAAAACATTAGCGTTACGCATGGAACGTCATTGCGCTAACGCCCTGCAAATCGCACAATGGCTGGAACAACAGCCAAACATTGAAAAAGTTTATTACCCTGGCTTACCCAGCCATCCACAACATGCCTTAGCTAAAAAACAAATGCACGGTTTTGGCGGCATTGTCACCATCACATTAAAAGGCGATCTCAACGATGCACGCCGTTTCCTTGAACGTTGTGAATTATTTGCCTTAGCTGAAAGCCTCGGCGGCGTTGAAAGCTTAATTGATCACCCTGCCATTATGACGCACGCCTCCATTCCCGCTGCAACCCGCGCACAATTAGGCATTAGTGACACACTCATCCGCTTATCCGTGGGCATTGAAGCGGTTGAAGATTTGATAGCTGATCTAAAACGAGCATTACTATAATCCTGAAGATTATATCCATTTGACATATATATCTAATTGACATATACTATATACTCACCCTGCTGAAGGTTTTGAGCTTTTTATTGTATATTATTCCTTCCCCTTTCAAGGGGGAAGGTTAGGATGGGGGTGATCTAAAGGCT
>JBEPVU010000275.1:0-3085 GCA_041690855.1 Gammaproteobacteria bacterium
GGCATAGTGTCTACGGCATATTGATATTCCAGGTCTACGCCTTCTTTAATCATGTCGATAATTTCCTGCTGGAATTTTGGCGTCCAGGTATGTGGATTTTCAATTTTAATTTGATTAATCACATCAATACCAAAATTCATGTGCATGGATTCATCGCGCAGAATATATTGAAACTGTTCTGCCGTCCCCGTCATTTTATTACGGCGTCCCATGCTTAATATTTGCGTGAAACCCACATAGAAAAATATTCCTTCAAACACCACATAAAACGCAATTAAATCGCGCAATAAACGCTGATCATCTTCCAGCGTACCGGTCTGAAAAGTAGGATCGCCCAGACTTTGCGTAAACGGCAATGCCCACGCTGCTTTACGCGCCACAGAAGGTACTTCACGATACATATTAAACACTTCCGCTTCATCTAAGCTTAAGCTTTCAATCACATATTGATACGCATGCGTATGCAACGCTTCTTCAAACGCCTGTCGCAGCAAATACTGACGGCATTCTGGATTAGTAATCAAGCGATAAACCGCTAATACTAAATTATTCGCTACTAAAGAATCCGCTGTCGCAAAAAAACCCAGATTACGCTTAATAATCATGCGTTCATCTTCGGTTAAACCCGCCGGATCTTTCCACAACGCAATATCCGCCGCCATATTAATTTCATTCGGCATCCAATGGTTTGCACACGCTGCCAAATACTTATCCCACGCCCATTTATATTTAAACGGCACCAACTGATTTAAATCCGCACGGCAATTAATCATCTTCTTATCATCCACCCGCAACCGCGCCGCCCCCATTTCCAGCGACTCCAGCCCCGTATAACCGCCAACACCCGCACCACCACTGCTAGTGCCGCTATCACTATCTGTATCCGTATCTGTTTCCTCAACCTGTTTCTGCAAAATTCCCGCCATATCCACCTTCGTTTGCTGAGCGTTTGCTTCTGTTTCATCCCATGTCAACATAATAGTCTCCTCTGCTTTTAATTAAAATCCTCAAATAACTCACAAGCTTGCGTTAAAGAGGCCGAATGGTTATTTGTAAACCATCTGCCGCATGGATGCGGCAGTTGAGCGTACAGGGACGTATTCACAGCGTGTTTACAAATAACCATTCGGCCGCTTTAACCGGCACGCACACCTGACTTACAATTACTGACAAGCCTCACAATCCGGATCTGTAATCGCACAAACCTTCGGCACATCTTCCTCCACCGCTGCCAGCTTAACCGCATTCAAAGTCCCTCTATCAACCGTTGACTTCTCCGTATGCGTTGCCCCCAACGTACGCAAATAATAAGTCGTCTTCAAACCACGCAACCAGGCCAGACGATACAACTCATCCAGCTTCTTACCAGAAGGCGCCGCCATATAAAGATTCAACGACTGCGACTGATCAATCCATTTCTGCCGGCGCGAACCCGCTTCTATTAACCACACAGCATCCATCTCAAAAACCGTTGCATAAAGCTGCTTAATTTCCTGCGGAATACGGCTGATTGTCTGCACACTGCCATCGTAATATTTTAAATCATTAACCATCACAGCGTCCCAGATACCCAATTTTTTCAGATCATTCACTAAGTAAGGATTAATCACCGTAAATTCGCCCGACATATTCGACTTCACATATAAATTCTGATAAGTCGGCTCAATCGATTGCGAAACGCCGCAAATATTAGAAATAGTCGCTGTCGGCGCAATCGCCATGGTATTGGAATTGCGCATGCCATCCGTCATCACTTTTTTGCGTAATGTGTCCCAATCTAATGTTTTGCTGCGGTCTTGTTCTAAATAGTGTCCGCGCGCTTTTTGTAATAACTCAATGGAGTCAATCGGCAATATACCCTGGCTCCATAACGAACCTTCAAAACTCGCATAACTACCGCGTTCTTTCGCCAGATCGCTCGAAGCTTCAAGCGCAAAATAACTCACTAATTCCATCGAGCGATCGGCAAATTCAACGGCCGCCTGACTGGTATACGGCAGTTTCAATTGATATAAACAATCTTGAAAACCCATAATGCCCAGCCCGACCGGACGATGTTTTAAATTCGAACGGCGTGCTTGCGGCACCGTGTAATAATTAACATCAAGCACATTATCCAGCATACGCATGGCCGTACAAATATTTTTACGTAATTTTTCTTTATTGAGTGTGCCATCGGCATTTAAATGCTGCACTAAATTAATACTGCCTAAATTACATACGGCAATTTCTTCTATGGAAGTATTTAAAGTAATTTCGGTACATAGATTAGAACTGTGTATCACACCGACATGCTGTTGCGGCGAACGTAAATTACAAGGATCTTTAAACGTTATCCAGGGATGCCCTGTTTCAAATAATAACCCTAACATTTTACGCCATAAATTAATGGCCGGCATTTTTTTGAAATTGCGGACTTTACCTTTAGCCGCTTTTTCTTCATACGCTTTATAGGTAATTTCAAAATCCAAACCATATAAATCATGCAAATCAGGCGCTTCATCGGGTGAGAATAATGTCCATTCACCGTTTTCAATTATACGTTTCATAAATAAATCAGGCACCCAGTTGGCCGTGTTCATGTCGTGTGTGCGACGGCGATCATCGCCCGTGTTTTTACGTAATTCTAAAAAGTCTTCGATATCGATATGCCAGGTTTCTAAATAACCACACTTCGCGCCTTTACGCTTACCGCCTTGATTGACAGCAATAGCGGTGGCATTGGCGACATGCATAAACGGTACTACACCTTGTGATTTGCCATTAGTTCCTTTGATATGTGCTCCCATGCCGCGAACAGGCGTCCAATCATTACCTAACCCCCCCGCGAATTTAGATAATAAAGCGTTATCTTTAATCGCGCTGTAAATCCCGTCCAAATCGTCAGGAATGGTTGTTAAAAAGCAACTGGATAATTGCGGCCGCAAAGTGCCGGAATTAAACAAGGTGGGCGTTGAACTCATATAATCAAACGAAGATAACAGATTGTAAAATTCAATCGCGCGATCTTCTTTATTTTTTTCCTGCAGGCAAAGCCCCATGGCGACTCGCATAAAAAACATTTGCGGTAATTCAAAACTGTCTC
>JBEPVU010000276.1:0-3026 GCA_041690855.1 Gammaproteobacteria bacterium
GTCGACAACACCAAAAATATCCTGTAGGTATTTAAATGATAAATCATTCAACCCATTGGTATTCAGCAAATTTGCCAGATTAGAAGTGACATCAGCATTTTTCAGAGGGTTGTAATCACTGGCATAAGCCAGGCTAGACAACAGGATGCTGGATAAGAATAAGTATAATCGTTTCATTTTTTATCCCCCATAAAGCCGGAATCCAGCCATTCACGCAGGGTACATCCTAATTTACGCTGTCTGATTTGAAACAACCAGAAATGATAGCGGAAAGAATAAGAAAAAATCAGTAGCGTCAGCCCGAAGCTGGCAATACCGCCTTTAAATGAACCATCCCAGAATAAATAAATCGCATAGGCTAATATACCAAAACCAACAATACTGAAAACAATGATCAGACGCTTAAACTCACGCTGACGCGTGATAAGATCGGTTTCCGTTAAATTCAGCCGCACCATCGCTTGTTCAAAAGTTTCATTTCGTTCTGCTTTTTTAGTTACGAAAAGCGCTTTTGCTTCCTGGAGCGTATTTTTTACGCTGTCCTTGAACTGCTGATAACCCACCCATTTCGGTACATCAACAAAAGGTTTCAGAACTTTTTTTACACCGTTAATCACTTTCATAGCAATAGTCTGCTCATTATCATTAAATTAAGACTTACTTTAATTATGTGTAAGTATTATACTCGTCTTTTTGTACAAAAAGAACTAAACTAGGCTATTCTTTTACGTAAGTATAGCAGCTTTTTCAGCCATAGGTAACGTAGTCATGCCAGAACTCAGCCCACAAGCCGTTGCGCGTTTTTGGAAACAATATGAAGACCCGATGATTTACCGTGTCGTGTCTTTTATGGAAAGCGTTGAAAAATGGACGCTGGATGATAATCCTGAATTGGAAGCTGCTATTGATAATCTCGGTAAAGAGCTGGATGATATTGGCAAAATAGATCTGGATGAGCTGGCGCAGCAGGCATTGTTTATCCGCATCGCTAACAGCATCAAAATCGGCCGCGCACTGCGGTTGTTGCAGACCATTGATACAACGCATCCGGGTTCTGCTTCAAAACTGTTAATGCACGCGGAAGAAATCAGCCAGCGGCCGGATGATCCGCCCGGGCTGTTTTTGCGGCGCAATATTGTTTTTGAACGCCTGCGGCTGCTGTCCAGAGTTTTTTCAGCAGCGCGTTTTGCACTGATTTTTAAAGCGCTGGAAGGTGAGGATCATGCTTAATAGAAAACAGGCTTGTCGACTGGCGGCGGCCATGACGCTTATCGCCTTGCCCATTATCAGTCATGGATTTGATACAGCCGATAATCCTCTGGCCGAATATCAAACGGCCATCGAACAGGCACACAGCGGGCCTGTGGTTAATGAAACAGCGCCGGCTTTTCCTGCGTTGACGCCACCTGCACAGCAGCAGCAACAATCATTGCCTGCGCCGTCTGTGGCAGCGCCAACGGCAGAAAACGCCCTGCCGCCGTCCGTGAGTAATCAGCCTTCCGCCACATCTGCCGGGCCGCCAAATATTTTTGCAACGCCTGGAAGCGGTGCATCCAATAGTCAAAGCAGCCCAACCATTCATTACTAGCGAGTCCAATAACCGTCTATACAGGTGAATTTATGAAAAACCGTACACTACTTTTAAAGCTCATACCCATCGCCATCGTTATGGCATTCATTTTGCCGCCTGTTCAAGCAGCGCAACCCGGTGATTTTACATCTACAAGCCTACCTGAACAAAATAATGATAAAACTGCCCTGAGCAAAGCAATCTGTCCCACTGGCGCCAGCTGCGTAGTCAGTGGTTATAGCTATAGTGATTCCTTACTAAGTTTATTATTTTCGCCGAGCTACAAACAAAGCGTTTCTATGGCAGGCGGTTATATTCTGCAAACTATTTTAACGCCTGCAGACAGTAATACGTTATCTGCCGAAAGCCCTATTTCAAAAAGCGTATTGGATTTAATCTCTAATACTGGAAATATCGCAGATAAATTTTTGCAGCAAACGCCGCAAATCTTTTCGCCTAAGCTAGTGCTCATACCGGGTGCGCAAGGACAGGGGCAAATTAAAATTCCCTTTATACCCTCATTCAAATTTCAACCTCCTCCCAGTGCAGCTGATATACAAAATGCGCTGAACACGCTGAGCCTGGACAGCCTGGTCACGCCTGTAGCATATCAGCAGACGCCGCTAGGCAAGCAGACCATCGATCAAAAAGCAGATGCTTATGCTTTTATTCAGTATGTCACTAACCTGGCTGATCCAATGCCTACTGCCGATTTTGATAATATGAAAATGCCCGATAAATACACCAGTAAAACAGCGTATCTGCAGGAAGTGCTGTTAAACAAACCCGAAGTCAAAAGTTATTTGACCGGTCTGCGCTTTTATACCGCGCAGATTTCCGTTGCGTTGAGCAATTTTTATTATCTCTATAACGAACGCATGCCAATCACCGATCCAAAAGCACAGCAACAAGCCGCCGCTATCGCGCCGCAACTCGCTAAGGCCGGCCCTATTAGTCCGTTGCAGATTCAACAATTCTTAGCCACGCGCAGAGTCAGCGACCCAGCCTGGTATACCGCCATGCAGAATGCACTGCCTTCTACTTTGTTGCGCGAGTCTTTATTTTTACTGGCTGAAATGCCGCCGATGTTATTTCAATTGCATATCGATTTAGAACGCCTGCTTGCCACAATGTCGGCCATGCAAGTACAAATAGCGAATAATAATCGTCTGATGCTTGAGCAGAGTAGAGATAAAGTCAGTAGTATTCTAAGTTCGCCTGATGAATCTTCTGACGAAGCCACTAAAAGCGCTCAGGATGCGCAAGATGAAGCCGATCAGGAACAAATGAAAGCCGCTGCGGAGGCAACTAAACAACAGTAATCCTCTAAGTAGGGTGGATTAGGCCGCAGGCCGTAATCCACCAATAGTTGCCTATTAAAAAAACGTGGGTTAAAGCCGGCGGCCGGATACAACCCAGGGGCGTTTAAAAAAAAACCAGCCCCCCCGACGGACTC
>JBEPVU010000277.1:0-2986 GCA_041690855.1 Gammaproteobacteria bacterium
CCCGGCCAGCCCTGGCATATTACCGCCAGACGCGGCCAGGCGCGGGACGGCATTAATATTTTAGATTTGTACGACCATGTAAAACTAGAACAACCCGCCGACACACAAAATGCAGCCATTACCCTGACAACCACCGCCATGACCGTATTTCCTAAAAAACAGTACGCACAAACACAGCAACCTGTTAAGGTATGGCAGGCAGGCAGTGTCGCTACGTCAGTGGGTTTAAATGCTGATTTAAAAACGGGTAATATTAATTTATTATCGCAGGCGCATGGTAAATACCAGCCTGATACTACTACGCAGCCGAAACACAAATGATGAAATATATTTTAGTCGTTCTCATTTATCTCATACCTTTTTACGCGCTGGCGGCCAATAGCGATAAGCAGCAAACAGCTTATATCACCGCCGATAATACAACCTTAAATTATAAAACACGGATGGGTATTTATCGTGGCCATGTTAAAATGACGCAAGGCACTACTACTATTTTAGCCGATAAAGTCATTACCTATTTAAATAAAACCAATCAACTGGAAAAAGCCATTGCAACAGGCCAGTATCAACCTGCCACTTACACCACACTGCCGGATAATAGTAAACTCCCTTTTACGGCCGCTGGCTTGACGATTAATTATTATCCCTTGCAGGATTACGTAGAATTAATCGGCCAGGCGCAAGCGACGCAAGGCAAAGACAGCTTAGCGGGGCCACGCATTCAATATAATATTACTGCACAAACCGTTGTTTCATTACCTGAAAAAAATGGCCATACTACTATTATCATGCAACCCGACCAAAAGTTATCGCAATGAATATATTAAGAGCGCAAGGACTGAAAAAAGCCTATAAAGCCCGTGAAGTCGTTAAAGACGTATCACTGCAGATTCAAACCGGCGAAGTGGTTGGTTTATTAGGGCCTAATGGCGCGGGCAAAACTACCAGCTTTTATTTAATTGTGGGCTTAATTCGCTGTGATCACGGCCAGGTTTTTTTAAATGAAATGGACATTACCCACGTACCCATGCACGCGCGGGCGCACTATGGCATTAGTTATTTACCGCAGGAAGCTTCGGTTTTCCGTAAACTGACGGTAGCGGATAATATTCTGGCTATTCTGGAATTACGCCACGACCTCACGCCCGCACAACGGGACGAGCGCCTGGAGGAACTATTAGAAGAATTTCATATTAGTCATTTGCGCGATGTCCTCGGCATCAGTTTATCCGGCGGCGAACGGCGGCGCGTAGAAATCGCCCGCTCATTAGCGCTGGAACCTAAATTTATCTTGCTCGATGAACCGTTTGCAGGCGTTGATCCTATTTCAGTACTCGATATTAAACGCGTCATTAATCATTTACGCGAACGGGGCATTGGTGTATTGATTACCGATCATAACGTGCGCGAAACACTGGATATCTGTAACCGCGCTTACATCGTCAGCGAAGGGCAGATTATCTGTATGGGTTCGGCTAAAGAGATATTGGCGAACCAGAAAGTACGGGAAGTTTATTTAGGCCATGAATTTGATCTCTAAATAGGCTAAAATAATACTAGAAGAAACAAAAATCATAGGAGTGTTTTATGCAAATAAACATCACAGGCCATGGTGTACAAGTGACCCCTGCGCTACGTAATTATACGCAAGAAAAATTTGAGCGTTTAACGAAACGCGGCGATAAAATCACCTGCATTAATATTATTTTTGATGTAGAAAAGATCGAGCAGATTGCCAAAGCCACTATTCATTTAGCGGGCGCAGAAATTCATGCCAGCGCACGTTCAAACGATCTTTACAGCGCTATCGATTTACTGATTGATAAACTCAATCAGCAGATGACGAAGCACAAAGAAAAAATAAAAGACCACCAGGGCATTGAGCATCATGGCATTGATGCAGCTACCCCGGCAGCGGAATGAATTAACAATAAGGTATGAAATTAACCATTATCAGCGGCCGTTCTGGTTCCGGTAAAAGTGTATGCTTACACATGCTGGAAGATTTAGGTTTTTATTGTATCGATAACTTGCCCGTGAGTTTATTGCCTGCGCTGCTGGAACATAATCACGCCCAGCACCCGGCAATCGCAGTGAGTATTGACGCCCGTAATCTGCCGGAAGATTTAAATCGTTTTACGACTATTATTCAGGATTTAAAAAAAAATCTGACGCACTGCGAAATAGTGTTTTTTGATGCGGAAGATGAAACGCTCTTAAAACGTTTTAGTGAAACGCGCCGCAAACATCCTTTATCTTCCGAGCAATTATCCTTACTCGAAGCGCTGGCCTATGAGAAAAAATTATTAGAACCTATCGCACGATTAGCGGATTTACGCATTGATAGCACGCGCCTGACCGTGCAGCAATTACGTGAGCTGGTACATCACCGCATTACGCCGGACACGCACAAAAATTTATCGCTATTATTTGAATCGTTTGGCTATAAATTCGGCGTTCCTGCCGATGCAGATTATGTTTTTGATGTGCGTTGCTTGGCCAATCCCTACTGGGAACCGCATTTACGTGCGCATACCGGGCAAGAGCAACAAGTCGCTGAGTTTTTATTGACCCATCCACAGACAACACAATTAATTCATGATATCCAGACTTTTTTAGAAACGTGGCTGCCGCATTTCGCCACGGATAATCGTAACTATATGACCATTGCGATTGGTTGCACCGGCGGCCAGCATCGTTCCGTTTATATTGTCGAACAACTCGCGCATTACTTTCGTCAGCAACCTAAACAAGTACAAGTCCGCCATCGTGAACTTAAATAAAAAACGTTTTATTCTATTATTAATTTTTGCCTTTACCTTTCATCCTGCTTGCGCGACCACAACGGATCAACCTATCGCCCAATTATTAAAAGCCGCCCCGCCCACTAACCGCATTAACTTTTTCAGCGCTGCCCTATTAAATAAACCTTACATTATCGAGCCGCTAGGCGAAGGAACAACGGGTGAATTTAATCAAGCGCCTT
>JBEPVU010000278.1:0-2972 GCA_041690855.1 Gammaproteobacteria bacterium
GCCTAATCCACCCTACTCAGCGCAAACAAAGCTTTCTGTCTGCAATTTATTTATCTGAAAAACTATAGTAAAGTTATCCGCCTTATCGCCTAGCTTTTAATCAGGAACCCCATGCTGACTACACTTATCCGCAAATTTATAGGTAATCGTAACGACCGCATTTTAAAGAAATTAACCAAAAACGTTGCTGATATTAATGCGTTAGAACCCACCTGGCAGGCGTTATCAGATGAGCAGTTACAGCAAAAAACCGCCGAATTCCGTCAGCGTTTGCAACAAGGCGAAACGCTGGATCAATTATTGCCGGAAGCCTTTGCGACTGTGCGCGAGGCCAGCCGCCGCGTGCTGAATATGCGTCATTTTGATGTGCAGCTAATCGGCGGCATGCTGTTGCATGATGGCAAAATTGCTGAAATGCGTACTGGCGAAGGTAAAACACTGGTCGCCACCCTGCCCGCCTATTTAAATGCGTTAAGCGGCGCGGGCGTGCATATTATTACGGTCAATGATTATTTGGCAAAACGTGATGCAGAATGGATGCGGCCACTGTATCAATTTTTAGGTTTAACGATAGGGGTTATTTTAAGCAATCTTTCTTCACCGGAACGCCAGGAAGCTTACGCGACAGATATTACCTGCGGCACCAATAACGAATTTGGTTTTGATTATTTACGCGATAATATGGCGTTCAGCTTGCAAGACAAAGTGCAGCGTCCTTTAAATTTCGCCATCGTCGATGAAGTGGATTCTATTTTAATCGATGAAGCCCGCACACCGTTAATTATTTCCGGCGCCAGCGATGAGAGTTCCGAATTATATCTTTCAATTAATCATATTATACCCGCCTTAATAAAAGGCGTTAAAGAAACAGGCGATGGCGATTTTTATTTAGATGAAAAATCTAAACAAGCGTATTTAACAGAAGTCGGCCACCAGCACGTGGAAGAATTATTAACGCAGGCTGGTTTATTAGCGCAGGATACCAGCTTATACGACCCTGCTAATATTTTATTAATGCACCATGCTTATGCGGCTTTACGCGCACATACGCTATTTCACCGTGATGTGGATTATATTGTGCAAAATAATCAGATAGTCATCGTTGATGAACACACCGGCCGTATTTTACCAGGCCGCCGCTGGTCGGATGGTTTACATCAAGCCGTCGAAGCTAAAGAAGGCGTAGCGATTCAAAGTGAAAACCAGACATTAGCCTCGATCACCTTCCAGAATTATTTTCGTCTTTATCAAAAACTGGCGGGCATGACCGGCACCGCCGATACCGAAGCTTACGAATTCCAGCAGATTTATGGTTTAGAAGTCGTGGTGGTTCCTACCAATAAACCCATTCACCGGACGGATTTAGCCGATCAGATTTACGCCACCCAGGCCGGCAAATTTAAAGCGATTATTGACGATATCAAAATCTGCCGCACACGTCAGCAACCGGTGTTAGTGGGTACTGCTTCCATCGAAACTTCTGAATATCTTGCTAATTTATTAACGCAGGAAAATATTCCACACCAGGTGTTAAATGCAAAATTCCATGAACAGGAAGCGCAGATTGTGGCGGAAGCAGGCCGTCCCGGAACAGTAACGATTGCCACCAATATGGCAGGACGCGGTACGGACATTGTTTTAGGCGGCAAATTAGAAGCGGAGCTTGCTGCGTTGGGAATAGACTCCACTGAGATCACCCGCTCGCATTTAAAACAAGACTGGCAGACACGTCATGAAACGGTGATTCAAGCAGGCGGCTTGCACATTATTGGCAGCGAACGCCATGAATCACGCCGTATCGACAACCAGTTACGCGGCCGCTCAGGGCGCCAGGGCGACCCGGGATCATCGCGGTTTTATCTTTCACTGGAAGATAGTTTACTACGGATTTTTGCCTCCGATCGCATGGCGCTTTTCATGCAGAAACGGATGAAAGAAGATGAAGCGATTGAACATCCGCTCGTCACGCGCGCGATTGAAAACGCACAACGTAAAGTGGAAAACCGCAATTTTGATATTCGTAAACAATTATTAGAATTTGACGATGTAGCGAATGAGCAGCGCAAAATTATTTACGAACAACGGAATAATTTATTAGCCGCCGCTGATATTTCTGAAACGATTAATATTATCCGGCAGGATGTGCTCGACCATGTGATTAGTCTTTATATTCCCGCCCAAAGCTTAGAAGAGCAGTGGGACGCGGCAGGATTGGAAGAGCGTCTGGCGCAAGATTTTAATCTGCCTCTGCCCTTGCAGCAATGGCTGGCGCAGGATGAATCGTTACACGAAGAATCCTTGCGCAAAAAAATTCTGACGGAAATGACCACAATTTATCAGCAGAAAGAAGCCCTTGTTGGCAACGATGTATTACGCCAGATTGAAAAATCGATCATGCTGCAGACTTTAGACGCTTTATGGAAAGAACATTTAGCCGCCATGGATCATTTACGGCAAGGTATTCATTTGCGCGGCTATGCGCAAAAAAATCCTAAGCAGGAATATAAACGCGAATCGTATGAATTATTTTCTAACATGTTGGAGCAGTTGAAATATCAGGTTTTAAGCGTATTAGGCAAATTGCACATTCAAACGGCGCAAGATGCTGAAACTTTAGAAGAACATCGCCGCCATCAAATGCCGCAGGCATTAGAATTTCAACATGCGCAAGCCCTGGAAACGCCTTTGGATGAAGGAGAGTCTGCCATTCAGGAACAACTTGTTACCATCAGTCAGAAACCTGCTGCCAGAAGCACCCAAAAAGTCGGCCGCAATGAACCTTGCCCGTGTGGTTCGGGAAAGAAATATAAACAATGTCATGGCCAGTTATAATCACCTCTCCCCCCGGGAGAGGTCGCCGCGTAGCGGCGGGTGAGGGAGCTCTTATCAGCATGAAATACATTATTGAAGAAAGCTATGTTAATTCCCCTCACCCGCCCAGGCTACGCCTGGTCGGCCTCTCCCGCTGGAGA
>JBEPVU010000279.1:0-2972 GCA_041690855.1 Gammaproteobacteria bacterium
CGAGATAGGAGTCCGTCACGGTGGCTCGGAGATGTGGATAAGAGACAGATTCAAAACAATGAAAAAATAATTAAAGTTTTAATAGAAGCTTATTGTAAAGCCATAGAAAAATATAGCGATTTATATTCACTTAATGAGCAAAGCTTAAATGAAATCAAAAATAATTCAAAAAAATTATGCGAAATTTTATATAAAAACAAACTTACGCATACCTCAGAAAGCCATATCGTTTTTTATGAAGTTCTTTGTCAGCATGGCTATTGTGACCTATCTATTTTACAAAATTTCAAAAAAGATCAGCTCCTGGCGCAAATAAACAATGGCTATATTACTGATAATTTTCATAACCTGACCACTTTAAAATTACTTAAAGAAGCCGTTGGCGACCAGAATATTAACGCTATTTATCAAGCATTACTCGCGTGGATAAACCCTGAGAAGCAATATGAAGCCGTTGGCAGTAAATTAATCGACTGGTGTTCAAAACTAGCTACAGATCAAGCCTTTAAAGAAACAATAGACAAAAATAACGCTCTATTCGACAAGCTTGATCAATTAACCACTAAAAACAGGCTACAGTCTATTAGCGAGGAAATTAAAATTACGCTATTAACCCTGTTAAACCGATATGAATTGAAGAAAGCAGCTACTTTATATCGAGCTATCAAAGAGAAAAATCATGAAACAGTTTTTCAGTTACTAACCCAGTATGAATTACCCATTTTTCTTAGTGAGACACACGAAGAAAAACATAAGGATTTTATTAACTTCTTAAAAGACTCAAATAGTGGGAATTTATTATATCAAAACCTTATTACCTCACTTAAACCTGATTTTGATGAATTTGTAAAAAATCAATTCAGTCCTGAAACTAAAATTCAATTCATGCCAACACAGTCTGAATCTAATTATGAACCAAGTTTAAAAGAAGTCACTGATATCCTAGTAACTGATTTCATCACAGCAGTAGAAGATAGTGATTTAACAAAAGACTCTCTTAAAATAATACAAGATCTCACTATTCAGTATGACAAAGTGTATGCAAGATTTTCTGCCTTGCTTTCTGCTAGCGTGGAAACTATCGATGAATATAATAAATTATTTGGTTTTCTTATCAATGAAAATTACATTAAAATCATCAGAGTTAATTTAAGCGGCGCCGATAAATTTGCAATAGCCGATAAAATAGGTGAAAAAATGCGGCGCCTAGAAGGTTTATTAAGCGATAAAGATAATATAACGAATAACATTATCGATGAAGTTAATATTACCCGTGCGCACAATGAACCACTTTCCGCAGAGCAAACGACACGCCTGGAGATTTGGGAAAATTTTAATGCGGGATTTTTTAATAATCCTATCACCTGTGCGCTTAAAGCTGCTCAGAACCTTATCCTGGGAGATAATATTGAACACAAAACTGAAGACACTCAATTAATAGCATTTTTCCCACGCTACTATGCGATTGACACAACCATAACTTCGCTTATGGAGAATCCTAATAATTATATTTTTGAAAGTCCAAAAACATTTTCTCCCGAAAATTTAAAAGCCTTGGAAAATTTCATTAATTCGAGTAATCGTTTTGCCAATACTTATAAATCTTACGTACATACTATTATTGAAAAACTAATAAACAGCGGTCTGGCAGGTCTGGCGCAATCATTAATTGAGGCTTTTGGCAGTCAAGAACAAATAATGACGGCGAAACAACAAAAAGTAGACTATATAAAACAAGCCTCAGAACAAGCTATTATTCAGATAAGTAAGCTGACCTCTCCTTTCCAGACACTTCAAATCTCTAATAGTCAACTTATTGATTTTAAACAACATTGCAAATTAATTACTTTGCAGGGCAGCGCCGATGAAAAACAAAAATTACAAATATACTTAGAGCAACTTTATTATCATTTTTTAAGCAGTAAAGCGGACGTTGAAAATTTAAACAACCCACAGCTTGCACAGATTGCAACGCTATTGCGTAGTGCATCGCAAATGCTTATAGAAACAGATCCCACTAATATTTTCGCAAAAAATTTCAATGATCAAGTGGCGTCTTTGTTTACTAAAATTAAATTAAGTGAAAAAAATGCCCTGCAATTAGATCAGGAAAAAATACCGGCAGATTCAAATAATAAAAAGCCAACCGCTCTATCTTCTGCCGAAACGGGCATGGTACAGACTCCACCAGTCAATCTAAAAAATCTCTATAAAACAGACAACTTAAATAATACGACTGAATTTTATCAAATGGAATTAACAAAATACTTAAATGCCGATTATGCTATAAATTATAATCATGGAAAAATAACTTATCAAAAAATGCAGATTTTTGATGAAACAGTATGGGAATATTTAAGTAAGAACCCAGGTAATAAAGATACTAGCAATCCCGACAATAGAATTGTGCTTTTAAAAAGCATTCTGACTAAATTAATTCAATTTAAAATTCTTAACGATGCTGATCTTGAAAATGCAATAGCAAAGCGTGAACAGAATATTTTTACGCCGGAAGAATTACATGCATTAGGTTCATCTTCAGAGCATTATCAATATAAAACAGTTAATCTGTTAAATGGGTATGATCCTGCCAACAGACACAGAGAAATTAAAACCATTTTATTAATTAGCGCCAATAGACATCATGCTTATGAAGTCATCCGCAATACCGATGATCCTAAAGTCGCTTTTGATGCAAGATTAAAGATTAGACAATGTCTTGCTATAGTCGAAAAACATCATCAGCAAAACAAGCAAAATGAGAAATCTCCTTTTCAGACTCTCATGACACTATTTAAGACTCAAGAAGAAACACTGGGCAATTCGGATCAGGATCGCCCGCACGTTTATTAAACCATTTGTACCCCTTAGAATTTGCGTTTTTTTATTTTTCTCTTGGTAGGGTGGATTAGGCCGCAGGCCGTAATCCACCGTTTTAATAGACAATCATTGGTGGATTACGGCCTGCGGCC
>JBEPVU010000280.1:0-2972 GCA_041690855.1 Gammaproteobacteria bacterium
TTTTTGGTCAGGGCGCGGTGCGCTGCCATCCTTATATTTTAGCGGAATTTCAAAGCGCACAGGCAACGGATCAAAAAGCGGGTTTAAAAAAATTCGACCAGGCGTTGTTTGGCCATGCGGGTTTTATACTCAGCAATTTTGTGCGTAGTTTATTTTTAGGCTTGACCGGCGCACAGTTAGTCGCTGCGCCCACTTTACAGACTAAGCGTTATTTTCAGCTATTAACCCGTTACAGCGCCGCCCTGGCTTTGTGTACCGATATCGCGCTGATCACCTTAGGCGCGGCATTAAAACGCAAAGAAAAACTGTCCGCACGTTTAGGCGATATTTTAAGTATGCTGTATTTAGGTTCAGCGATTTTAAAACGTTACGCCGATGTAGATTATCCTGTGGCCGACCAACCATTAGTCGATTGGTCTTTGCAGACTATTTTATTTACCATTCAACAACAATTCGCGGAATTTTTGCGGAATTTTCCTAACCGTTCGCTGGCGGCCATTTTACATTTTATTATTTTCCCGCTGGGCAAATGCCGTAAACCACCGGCTGATACATTAGATCAACCGATTGCCGAATTATTAATGAACCCTACCGATGCACGCAGACGTTTGAGTGCAGGCATTTACGTTAGCGATACGGGTGATAATCCGCTCGCTTTATTAGAAAAAACACTCAGTCAGGTCATTGCTGCAGAACCGTTAGAAAAACGTTTACAACTGGCTTTACGCGATGGTTATATTAATGGCCGTAATACCAATGCGCTGATTAAATCAGCATTAGCCGCGGGTGTATTAACAACGCTTGAAGCCGAACAATTACAAGCCGCTAATGCCGCGCGCAGGGCTGTTATTACCGTTGATGATTTCGCACCCGAGGAGATCAGTAAACCTTATGCAAACTAAGCAAGAAATAATTCTACAAGAAATAATTCAAGAAAGTAAATTCATTTATGAGCAACTATAAAATAAAGCAAAGTCTGGAAAATTTAGGTAAAGCACTCGTCAGACTGGAAGAGGGCATCAATACCTCACATCCTGATTCACTATTGATTGACGGCACTATTCAACGCTTTGAATTTGTCATCGAATTATATTGGAAAACTTTAAAACGTTTATTACTGGCAGAAGGTATTGAAACGAATACCCCTCGAGAAACTTTAAAGCAAGCTTTTCAAAGTAAATGGCTGGAAGATGAAACCGCCTGGCTGCAAATGCTGCAGGATCGCAATGAAACTTCGCATATTTATAACGAAGCCACTGCCGTTCGTATTTTCAATGACATTAAAAAATACTACCCTGAATTAAGTAGTGTTTATAAAAAATTGCTGGGGCGCTTTCCAATAAAAAATTAGGCATTGTTGTAATCGCCTTTCATAATCTCATGTATTGATATACACTCTGGCTGCTTACAGTATTTATCTCTAGCCTAAAATTCAGATGCTTTGATTATATTGATGCCCCGCCATAAAATTCAAAGCAGCATCTACTAAAAATCCGGAACGATTACCACCATGTTGTCTGGTATATTCATCAATCTGTTTTAAAAACCGCTCTGGCAAACTAATATTAACCCTTATTGACTTGCCAGCCACTTTTGACAAATCAATCTCAACTAAGGCTAATACACCGTCCTTAAAATCAGGATTATCGAGATGCTGCTCAATAGATTGCTTTAAAGGAATAGGATCACTATCTAATAGCAATCCTTCTATATGACATTCGATAGCTTCATGTGCATTGCGGATAGCTTCTTCTATGGTGCTGCCTGCCGAAAAGCAGCCAGGCAAGTCAGGTACAATGACGCCATAATCACTGTTCTCATCTTTGTGTATAAAAATAGGATATTGCATATTTTATAACCTTCATTTTAATCCAGCTTGCTTCAAAATACTTTGTGCTGTTTTTATAGGTAAATCCTTTTTGGGATGGGGTACGGTTACTTTTCCTTTTTTAATTCTGTGCTTATATTGACAATGACTGCCTTTTTGCGCCTGCTTGATCCACCCATCAGCTTCAAGCCGTTTGATTATTTCTTTACTATTCATAATATATTATACACACTATACACATTAATGCAATAAAATTTAGTAAATTCACTGAAATTGATGCATTCTAGTTTAATTCAAATATGCCTACTAAGGCAACAGGGCTATCTAGGCATAATCAGCTATTTCTGCTGAAGCAACGGGAATAGCTGTTAACTTTACTGGCAATCTAAATCTGCTTTGCTCATTTTTTATTATTATTTCGATGATAATTCTTGCGACTTACAAAAATGAAAAATGCTTATCTATCAGGCATTAAATTGGAAATAACTAAAGAAAATATATTGCTTTTTCAAATTAGATGGCTACTATCGAGACATAAGATATTTTAAATAAATAATTCTGCACAATTAAAATTAGGAATTTTTTTCTAAAAAACTTAAAGGAAAATATTAAATGAGCTTAGAAAAAGCAAGACTTTTATCATTAATTGAGTTTACGCAACAAACCGCTCTGCTTAAAATGAACCCAACGAGTAACGTTTGTGTGATTCGCATACAGCCGTTTAAGCTGTTTAATTTCTGCTTCACGCCCTATAATAGTTTGTGTCATCATATGGTCTTAACTAAGATTCCGCTGAGTTTGATAGTATTATACTTGGCGGAATCTTGTTGTAAAGAGTAGATTTCGCTGGATATAAAGAGCCATTATTACCATTGATGATTTTGCACCTGAAGAGATCGGCAAACCTTATGCAAATTAAGCTGAAAGAAAGCATTGAAACGAATACTTCTCAAGCAACTTTGCCTAAAATTCAAAGCAGCATCTACTAAAAATCCGGAACGATTACCACCATGTTGTCTGGTATATTCATCAATGGTCTCAATTATACGTTCCCTTTATATATTACATCCATTTAGATTTTGCGTATTTATTGTAGGGTGGATTAGGCCGCAGGCCGTAATCCACCAATGATTGCCTATTAAAA
>JBEPVU010000281.1:0-2970 GCA_041690855.1 Gammaproteobacteria bacterium
GAACGCGGTAAATATATTATTTTATTGACCTGCTTATTTCGTGATGCGCATTACAGCTTGCCGATACAACGATTGCTCAAAGCATTGTCTACGCCCGTATAGCTTTGAACGCAAACGTTCAAACTTAATTTCCATATTGGCATCAGCTTAGCGCCAGAACACGGCGATAGTGCGGAAGCATTAATTGCACATGCTGAAATTGGCTTGGCATATGCTAAAAAAACCGGCGTTAATAATTTTAAAATGTATCAATCCACTATTGACGCCACTACTATGGATTTGCATATGCTGCAAAATGAACTGGTGCAGGCCTTGCAGAAAAATGAATTTTTACTGGAATATCAACCAATTTATGATATCAAAAAGCAAACTATTATTGCAGCGGAAGCCTTATTGCGCTGGCAGCATCCTAAATATGGTTTAATTAATCCCCGCACTTTTCTTCCGTTGGCGAATAAAATCGATTTAATTATTCCACTAAGTAAGTGGGTATTACGTACTGCGTGTGAACAAAACAGACTATGGCAGGAAAGCGGCTTGCCTGCTATTCAAATGGTGATCAATAGTTTTGAACAACATATTAAAACAGAAGAATTTAAAGAAACCTTAGCGCAAATTTTAAAAGAAACACATATTTTACCGGAACAATTAGAATTAGAAATGACGGAACAATCTTTAGCGATGGAAAATAAAACATTGATCAAGCTTATGCTGGATTTGCAGGCTATTGGCGTGCAGATTACTTTAAATGATTTTGACAAGCGTTTTTCTAGCATAGATTTTTTAATGCAATTTCCCGTACATAAAATTAAAATTAACAACGCCCAATTGGCGAATATTAGCAAAAATACAGAAGACGCTGAAGTAGTGCGCGCTGCTATTGCCGCTGCGCATCAGTTAAAACTGCGTGTCCTGGCGGTTGGCGTGGAAACGAAAGAACAATTTGAATTTTTAAAACAGCATCAAGTAGATGAAATACAAGGTTATTATTTCAGCAAACCCATTGACGCAAGAAATTTTGCTAAATTACTGCAGGATAATAGAGTATCCTATACAATAGATCTTTGATCAGCTATTCCTGCTGATATTTACTAGTATTGATGAGTAATCACTATGTTCTCTGCAAAAAAACCATCTTTAACAGGCTCTTATATTATTTGTGGCCTGGCTGCTTTTTTTTATTTGTATGAATTCAGCTTACAAGTATTGCCTTCTGTTATCACGACTGAATTAATGCGTGATCTACGCATGGATGCTGCCGGTTTAGGCATTATGTCGGCGTGTTATTATTATGCTTACACACCCATGCAATTGCCTGCCGGTATGCTTTATGATCGCTTTGGCCCTCGTTTAGTTATGACTATTGCCATTTTATTATGCGCCATTGGCGCGTTGTTTTTTAGTTTAACGGATAGTGTTGGCTGGGCGGCCGCCGGTCGCTTTTTTATGGGGATTGGTTCAGCGTTTTCTTTCAGCGGCGCCTTATTATTAATTTCACGCTGGTTTCCCAAAAATTATTTTCCGCTTTTGAGTGGATTAGTGCAATTTATGAGTGCGGTGGGCGCTATCGCAGGCCAGATGCTGTTGTCGGTAATTGCATTGCAATTAGGTTGGCGTATGAGCGTGCATGGTTTAGCGCTCATTGGTTTTGTATTAGCCATTGTAATCTGGCTAGGGGTGCGAAATTGGCCCGCGCAAGTGATTAATACAGAAGCCTCTAGTAATAATAAAGCTACAACAGGCGCTGTAACGCGTTTATTGCAAAATAAGCAAGCCTGGTTAATTGCATTATATGCTTTTGCAGTCTGGGCGCCGATTGCGGCTTTTGCTGCTTTGTGGGGCATTCCGTTTCTAGTAGCAGTGAATGGTATTGCCACGCATAACGCCGCTTTTTATATTGCTTTTATCTGGCTGGGTGTAGGGATAGGTAGTCCGTTATTAGGTTGGTGGTCAGAAAAAATAAAACGCCGATGCTTACCCTTAACAACGGTTGCTATCCTAGGTGTTATAGCCCTTGCGAGTATTATTTATCTACCGCATTTACCGAAACTAATATTAAGCATGGATATGTTTTTATTAGGCGTAGCAGGCGCCGGACAATCATTAACATTTTCGTTGATTAATGATGATATTGATCCAACCGTAACAGGCACAGCGATTGGTTTTAATAATATGGCGATTGTTGCCGGTGGCGCGATTTTCCAGCCATTGATTGGTATTTTATTGCATCACCAGTGGCATGGTGCGCTGTTAAATAACACGCCGTTGTATACGGCAGCTGAATATCGCTGGGCTTTATGGGCGTTACCACTCTGTTATTTGCTGGCTGCGCTAGTGAGTGCGGTATTTTTACGGGAACCTAAGCGCTTTTTATAGTGCATGTTGATCAAACTCAGTATTTTTCTAAAGTAGGGCATACATCGTAATTATTTTTAATATTTGACAAGGATTCTGCATCTCCGCCGTCAGTTGGAATTTTATTGTTTTGTTTAGACCAGTTATATCCTAGCAGAAAACTTCTGAATTGTTTTGGCGAACCTGTAAATCGATCAGAATCTCTCCCAGAAGAAGCGGCATCCGTTTTTTCGAGTGCGATGTTATTGTTCTCATCCTGCATAATTTTGTAAGTTGTTATTAAGTCATAATTTATTTTGCTATAATCGATAAATTTAATATCTGCTGTGTTATCAAGGTCATAAAAAAATTGTATAGCGCCTGTTCGCAGTAATGCTTCTTTGCTGGGTTTATAGTGTCCACTGTTATTATCAAAGATAAAAATCTGGTTGTTTTTTACTACCAGATTACCGGCTCCTTTTACAGGATTACCATTGCTCAGCCATGAATGATTTCTGACGGCGCCATCCTTAGGTGCAAGATAAAGCTTATCATCCAGGCTTAAGACATATAAATATTTGCCGTCTTCCACTGGCAGACTCGTATTTGTCCAGCTTAACTCAGCAAAATCATTAA
>JBEPVU010000282.1:0-2970 GCA_041690855.1 Gammaproteobacteria bacterium
ATGCGTCACTTCACCCATGGAATCCTGCAAACCTGTGCTTAAATGCCGCATCCGCTTACTGGAGCGTCTGGCGATAATAGCAATCACTGGGGTGGTCACAATAAATAATAAACTTAAGTGCCAGCTCGTGGTAAGCATCACAATAATTAAACCGGAAATAAAACAGGTTTCCTGCACCACGGTAACGGCCGCATCCGTACTCGCTTTTGCGACCTGCTCCACATTATAAATTAACGTAGAAAGTAACTGACCTGAACTAGTATTGTCATAATAACCAGCCGGTAATTTCAGCAGATGCGCAAACATATCCTGGCGAAAACGCATCACCACATTACGCGCCGCGCTGCCCATATAATAATTCGACATAAATCCCGCCGCGCCACGCACGATAAAAGCGAAAATAATACCCAGCGGCAACCAGCGGATAAAAGCCTGATCTTTAGCAATAAAGCCTTTATCTAAAATCGGTTTAATCACCCAGGTAAAACCCGCATCGGCGCCCGATAAAATAATCGTGCCTACAATACCTAATACCAGCGCTGGCCAGAACCGCCAGCCATATTGCAATAAACGCTTGTAGACTTGTACACCAGTATAACGACGCGGCTGATTTTCAGCCGAAGGATGGAATTTAATTTTTTTCATATTATATAAACTTATTTTTTTGATAATCAGATGCAGCTTTATCTACTACTGGCAATGAAAAATCTATTCTAATGCCAGTATGTTTTAAAAACCATGACTTGCTCAACTTTTCCACAGATTCTACGTTTTTTCGTTGAGCATTCGATTTGCCAGAAAGCAGATTAGCCACTGTTTTATCTTGAGCTATTTCGGCAGGGGTCTTTCCTTCTTTATTAACTATAGATAAATCTGCACCATACTCAATAAGCAACTTAATCGCATCAAGATTACCCAACCATGCCGCCGTATGTAATGCTGTTTCTCCCCACCAGGCTTTAGCATTTGGATTAGCGCCATAAGAAAGTAATAATTTAATTATTTTAAGACAATTACTGCTGACCTCAGAAGAAAATAGCAATTTAAGTTTTTGTACCCCTGGATGAACTTTAGGAAGCGTTAAATTTCTTGCAAGTTGAACACTACAGTTTTCAAAAACAAGAGGTTTTAATAACGCTAATAATCCTTCTAAATCAATATCATTTGGTATAGCTTCTGGTTTTTCTGGAAGTATCTGGAGCTTATTCTTTGTCACTATTCCTTGTATGCCAGGATCAGTACCAGGTTTAACTGGTTGTTTAAATTTATCAGACTTATGACGTTTGCTCATAAGAGCAAGTTGTAATGCTGTCGCCCATTCATACCCACCAGCTAACAATATCATTGTTTTTGCATTTTCATCATCATCATTAAAGTTACATAAATAAATCGCAGTGGAGCCTGTTATATTAGGATCAATGCCTAACGCCAGTAAATATTCCACTCGATTTACATCTTCAGTTAAAATTGCAGTCACCAATAGTTGATGATATTTTTCTTGTAATTTCCAGTATTGAATAATAATTTTTTTGATAAAAATAAAATCCCTATTACTATCCAAAAAGATAGCGCCAATAATTGCTTCAAAACAAGCTGCCAGTATTTTAGCCTTGCCCGTTCCTTGAAAATTATTTTTTTCTCCTTTACCCATAATAATGATGGATTCTAGCAAAAATTTCTCCGCAATTTGACTCAAAACATTATTATTAACCAGTTTATCTCTTTCAGGACTTAATTCTCCTTTTTCAAATTTTGGATTGGTTTCCATCAAAATATCATCGATCACTGATCTTAAAATGCCATCTCCAAGCGTAGCTAAAGTTTCATTATGACCTATATTTTTATCTTGATACCCTTCCTGTAACCCCGATTTCCTTGTAATTGCCCGTTGCCATAAATTATTGTCTTTAAATTTATATCCAAGTTTACTGTTAATATTTTCCTGCTGATTTTTTTGATCAAAATACATATTTACCTCCTCTTTATAAATAACGCACATCGCTATTAAATACGCCGAAAATTGGTAATATTTCTTTGAAAATATTATGTGTCTGGCAGTATCAAGAACCTAGCTTGTCCCTGGTTAAAAATGTAATATCGACTTTAGCCATTTTATACAGGAGAAGCACTAATGGGTCAATTTTGGTCAAAAATGACAACTAGTGAAAACACTGATTCAAGTGATAATGATACTAGTTCACAAAATAATTCACCTCATAATCAGCCTTCATCTACCTTTTTTAAAAATATTATTCATCATCGTGATGATGAACAAGTTATTTACATAGAAAATATAGAAAATAATGCCCCTAGTTTTAATAACTCTGTTACCTATGCTGACGTCCTTAATCGAGAACCCATATCCAACATATCTTCTAATGTTATTAAGATGGATTATAAGAACGTTAAAAACGCGAATATATCAAAAATAAAAAATACAGAACCTGTTTCGGATGCACAAGGTGAAGAACTTATTAATTCTCAACTGCCTTGGCATCCTGGCAAAGCAAAAGCGTATGGGCATTATGCATGCCCTTGCGGCGCTCGTTGGACAAGTGGTAATAGTTGGGCAAATGAAACACAGGATTGTAAACACTGTGGAATTGCTGTAATACCTCACAAGCAAGAAAAACTTATACAGAAAGATATTCCTAATGAAAGGCGTTTAAACCCTCACGAGCAAACTTTATGCAGTAAATGTCGAACATTAGGCAGGTTATGTTGCTTGTCTATGACTCCCTCAAAAAGTAATCCTAACGATATGTACATTAGCGGATTACCGAACGATATTACTGAACAAAAATTAAAAGAAATGTTTCGTCCCTATGGTCCAATTTTAAGAGTTCATATCCCTGCACTAAAATCAGAACAACAAACATTTCGTTCAAGACATGCCTATATAACTTTTCAAAATCTAAAAGTTGCTTTGGAAAAATTTAATAATGCGGACGTTTCAACTTCTACTATAGT
>JBEPVU010000283.1:0-2934 GCA_041690855.1 Gammaproteobacteria bacterium
GTCCTAATCAATTTGTGCGGTTAAATATCAAGCAGGTGAATGATTCGCTGCAAAATCCTGATAATCCTGGCCCTTTGCCTATTATTAACACCAGTAATATTAAGACTAATATTATGGTAAAAAGCGGCGATATTGTGGTGCTGGGCGGTTTAATCAGTAATCAGTTTAACGATAGTACACAAAAAGTGCCGGTGCTAGGCGACATTCCACTGATTGGCAATTTATTCCGGCATAAAGATAAAGAAATGGAAAAATTAAATTTATTAGTTTTTCTACGGCCGATTATTCTCGCGCAGAATAATCAGACGCAGCAGATTACGAATGAACGTTATAACGCCATTCGCCAGCAGCAATTACTGCGCCGCGAGGATAAACCCGTATTAACGCCGGATGATTCGCCTTTATTGCCAACGTTGAATAAAAAGAATGTGCAATTACCACCGCCGTTTTAAAAAAGTTTCAGCGGGAACCACTGACTCTCGATTATATATTCTTTATTACCTGTGATTGAGATGTTTGAACTTTGAATGTATTTTCCAGGTTCAAGGCTTGATCCAAATCCTCTGGAGTAACGTCCAACTCTATAAGTTCCGCCGCTGACTTATGCTGCATGTTTTTAGGTGTTCTAAAAAAACTCATAGGATTACAAGTCTTGTCATTAACTCGCAAATGCGTCAACACGGTTAACACCATTGAGACGAATACTAAAGCCATGACCAGTAGAAAATAATTCTGATAGCCCGCTTTACCCATTAACTCTACCAATAAACCTAACAATAAAGATAATCCAATGCCGCCCAGCGTACCAACCGTACCAATATTGCCTATCATAGTGGATTTTTCATACGGGATAAGCTTTGGATTGGCAGGATTTGCCCATTGGTCTGAACTTGCTAATGAAAATGTGGTAGCGATTGCCTGGCCAAAACCAATATTCATGCCAGCCATGCTGGTGTATAACGCCCAGCGAGGCAATTGGAAAAAGGCAATTGGAACAGCAGAAATGAAAATTAAACCGGAACTCAGCAGAAATAATTTAATACCGGTTTGATCCCATTTCGCTATCAATGGGCCAGCAGCAGTCCGTGACATGACGGTAATTAAAGAGCCGCCTGCCGCTGCATAAATAGCTTCTGTTTCGTTAATATCAAAACCGTCTTTCAATAAAATGGGAAATACAGCGCCAACTACTAAGAAATTGCCCAGCGAAGCAATCATATTAATATCTGAAGTGATGCCCTGCAAACTGAAAATTGTGTTTAGGAACTTTTTCAGCCATAAGCGCTTGCTGATACGGTTTTCTTGAGCGGCCGCTATACCATCGACAATAGCGGCGAGTTGACCAAAAGCTTTAGCTTTTGTTTTCGCTTCTTCCACAGAATATTTTTGGCGCAATTGCTCATAAGGCGATGCTCTTAAAAATTTAAGGCCAATTAAACCGCCTATTATTTCTATGGCTGTATAAATGCCGAATGAAGCCGTAAAACCCAGTGTGTCCTGCGCGTTTTTAAGAAAAATTAATGCTAGGCCATTTGAGGAATCTACCAGGCCACCAAAAGCGGCTTGTATAACGGGGGGCTGTTGTGGCTTAGTAGACCAATGAATGGCATTAATCATTAATTGAAATGTGCCTGTTCCAACGCCTACCAGAATCCCAGAAATTAACAGGGCGGCGTAGCGTCCGTCAAAGCGGTCAATAGTAGTAATATCAGTGCAGGCAGAGAGGAGGGTCAATCCGGCCATGCCGGCTATAGCGACACCCTGTAACGCTAAAACTGTTTTAATGCCTCCTTGTTTTCCTATAATCAGTGCGACTGGAATTTGTATGGCGCCGGTCGAAAACAGCGTAGAAGTAACCAGCAGGTTTTTTAATACGGGGTTTAAGAGGGTATTACCCGTGATGGCAGTGGTTAATATAACGATAGGGCCAACGCTGGTAAACGATAAGCTGCTATTAACCAAGAATGCTTGTAACGTTGAACCTTGAATCTCTTTTTTAGGGTTCTCTTTAGGTTTCTCTGTTGTAACATTATTTTCTATTAGTATTATTTCTTCGGTTGTTGGGGCGTCATTTTGGTCATTCAAGGTGTCGTTCTGGTTATCAAATGGCATTTATTAAATTCCTCCTAAGGATCTCATAGCTACTTACTATACGGGAGAAACCTTAAGGAAATATTAAACAGCTCTTAGCACATTACGGTTGTACTAATCCCTGCCAGGCGTTATAAATCACGCTGTTTTGCTGATAATGCGCATCGGTCAAGGGAATATCGCCATCCATTTCCCACATCATAACGCCGCCTAAGCCTTGCTGCGCCGCCCATTGGCCTTTGTAATGTGCGGATTTGCCATCATCGAAACTCATAAACCAGTTCTGGGATTTATCATAAGCCCAGGGTGTTTTTTCCAATGCGCCTAAGCCCTGGCCTGTTAAGTTGGTTGGCACATAGATTAAGCTGCTGGCAAAGCTGAAACCGCCCCAGCAGTATTGGTTGTTAACAATGCACTTATAATCTGCCATACCACCGTTGCTTTCGCCGACAGGTTGCTGGCTGACATCCGCTAAAGTGAGATATAAACCTTTATTAGTATCTGTAATAGCAGGCACCGCTTTTTCCATACGCGTATAAGCGGGTATCCCTAAGATAAGCTTGTTGACTGGCACGCCTTGCGCCTTATAAGCGGCAATGGCATCAACAATAGTGTAATGATTGAGATTATCCTGCTGATATTGATGGCTGGTTTGCTGATTAGATAAAAAGCCGGTGATATTGTCCGGCGCTGGCTGGCTCAGATCAAACTGACCGTGGAAATCGTAAGTCATGACGCCTAAATAATCCACGGCTGCAGCGACTTTAGTCCAATCACCGCCATTATCGGTAAATAATTTCACGCTATTTGGGCCAGCAAAAACAGCGGCGGTTAATTTATAAT
>JBEPVU010000284.1:0-2926 GCA_041690855.1 Gammaproteobacteria bacterium
GTAAGATCAATTGAATCCTCGTCCTTTCTAAAGTTTACTGTCTACTCTGAACCTTTACAAATTACTAAGCAAAGTAATCAAAGCTTGTTTATTTTTGGACATTCTCTTTCCGAGAATGATTTGCATATTTTAGAACAAATTGCAAAAGGTAAAATACCTAGTCTTTATCTCAGTTTGTATGGTGATGTTAACTCTGAAGCCAATCAAAATTTTATAAAAAAGGGCATGCAATTTGCGTCGTCCCGGAATGAACGATATCCTCTTTCTGTATTGTTCTACGATGCAAATTCAGCATCAGTTTGGGGTAAGGGTGCAGTAGATACTCTTGGATATTGCCAGCAATAATTTTTATTAGAGATAGCAGAGTAGAGAAGCAATCTCGTTACTTCTACAAATTCCATGCCCGCGAGTAAATCCATCAAAATGACGGTCATTAACAACATGCTTTTAGAAATATTTTGTTTCATTTATCAACCCTAATATTGCTTGCTCACCTTATACCATCGATATGTCATCACTGTGACTCCTCCGAGCATTCCTAACATGCCGCCTATAACGAAACCTATCGCACCAAAGTGAAGTGGAAACGCCAATATGTATGAGAGCGGCATACCAACTACCCAAATGGTTAATAAGCTCATGTACATTGGAAAACGTGTATCAAATAAGCCACGTAATATGCCTATCAAAACATTTCTAACCGCATCGAATATTTGAGAAAAAGCGATAATAATAAATATCAAAATAGTTAAATGTAGCGTGGCAGCATTCGCTGGATCATTTACATTCATATAATCCGTGTCCCATTTTTTCGATAGTTTCTAACATATTTTTGTCTCATTGTCGCTGACACAGAGGGCAAGTTGTTTACCATGTTCAATTGAAAAAGCCGGATCATAATCACCATGAATAATAAGACTACGGGTTTTTATTTGCTTTAATTTTTCAGCAAGTGAACCAGTGCATATCATGGCAAGGAGCTGTCGCTTGAAACCTGCAGGGTGATAAGCGTGATGATAAAGCTTTGCATAGAAATCGTTGGAATCGCTTTGCGGCATGAAGGCTTGTTTCTTTATCAGGAGAGCCGAGGGACTTCAGTAGGTTTGATAAATTAGGGTTATTTGCAAGGCTTAAAATCTGCGGGCAGTTTGCGGGCAGATTACTGATTTATTAACAAAATTGTTCTATAATAAAGGGAAAGGCACTTTCCTTTATTAATGCTATTGCTTAATAAAGTCTTTTTAGTTACAGTAGTTGTTAATAAACGAAAAGGCAGTTCCCTTTATTATAGAGGTCAAAATGACAGCGTTTCCAGAACGAGTAGGTGAATATATCAAGTGTTCGGTTACGGGTGAAAGCTACAATTCTTATGCGCCCAAGTCTTTGCCGCCTATACCACCTGTTGAGATGGAAAAGCTCTATCCGTTGCTAGATCAAGCTAATGTTGCGCTGGGGCGTCTGGACGGCCTAAGTATTATTTTGCCTGACCCTTCCTTATTCTTATATATGTATATCAGAAAAGAAGCGGTTTTATCCTCACAAATCGAAGGCACACAATCCTCACTGTCAGATCTCTTATTGTATGAGAATAATGAGGTGGCGGGCGTACCTAATCAGGATGTAGTCGAAGTTTCCAATTATGTTGCCGCAATGGAGCATGGCTTAAAACGGATTCAGGGTGGCTTTCCTTTATCATTGCGTTTAATTTGTGAAATGCATGAGGTGTTATTAAGTAAAGGTCGCGGTAGTTCTAAACAGCCTGGTGAATTTCGCCGTTCACAAAATTGGATTGGCGGTACGCGACCAGGCAATGCAAAGTTTGTTCCCGCTCCGCCTGAAATGGTGATGGATTTGTTGGGTTCGATGGAAAAATTTCTGCATGATGAAAATGTCACACTGCCTACGTTAATTAAAGCAGCGCTTGCACATCATCAATTTGAAACAATCCATCCATTTTTAGATGGGAATGGACGCTTAGGTCGTTTGCTAATTACTTTTATTTTATGCGTAGAAGGTATTATGCGTGAACCTATGCTGTATCTTAGTTTATATTTTAAAACGCATCGGCAAGCCTATTATGACCATTTGCAGTTAGTTCGTGAAACCGGTGATTGGGAAGAATGGATTCAATTTTTTCTAAAAGGTGTTATTGAAACCGCGAATCAAGCAATCGAAACAGCGCAGAAAATTTTAAAATTATTTACTGAAGATCGTAAAAATATAGAAGCTATTGGTAAACCATCAGCTTCTACGTTAATCGTTCATAGTTATTTGCAAAAGCATCCTATTACTGATGCTAAAAAAGCTGTTGAACTTTGCAAAATTACACTACCAACTGCTAATAAATCGCTACATCATTTAGCAGATCTTGGTATTGTCAAAGAGATTACAGGAAAAGCTCGTAATAAAGTTTATGTTTATCAGAAATATTTGGATATTTTAAGTGAAGGTGCGGGGCCAATAAATGAATCATAAAACTGAACGGCTATTGCCAGAAAAAACACATGATCAAAATAATCCAGATGAAATTTCTGTTAGCACGGATAAAGACAGCGAGTATATCAGTGATGAGATTATGCGCTTTAATGAGCGTCAGGTGCCATTTACTCAAAAGGTAACACCTGTTTTTAAAAAATACGTTATAAAGAATAAAAACGAAATTATTGCTGGTATAAATGCAGTCATATACCCATCACACCTCAAACTGCGAAAGGGGTGAGTGCAGAATTTGAAAATTATCAGTAATTCTCTTTTGTAAAACACATTTCTTTCTGCCAATACCTTTAAAAAATCCTAAAGTAGCATCAGCAAACTCAGAAAATTTGCTGTAATATTGGTTATATCTAACGGCCTCATGCATGAGTTTCCAGATACGTTCAGTTGGGTTTAGATTGGGTGAATATGGCGGCAGATAATGTAATTTTAT
>JBEPVU010000285.1:0-2904 GCA_041690855.1 Gammaproteobacteria bacterium
CAAGCGCTTCGGCGATTTCGCGTGTGCCGATAGAACCATATAAACGGCCTTCATCTGCCGCTCTGGCTGTAATAGTCACCAGCATACCACTTAATGCTTCGGCACGCGCCTGCGCCGCCTGTAATAATTCAGCCGCAGCTTTTTCTAATTCTGCGCGGCGTTTTTCAAACACAGCTAGATTATTTTCAGTAGCAGGAATCGCTTTGCCTTGGGGAATTAAAAAATTCCGGGCAAAACCTGGTTTTACTTTGACCTGATCGCCTAAATTACCTAAGCGGCCGATTTTTTCCATTAAAATAATTTGCATAATATACCTCACTGATTTTTAAGCTTAAAGCGCTGTCTGAAATTAAACCAGCTATCTGCTAAAGCAAGTGCTGATAACACCACCGCGCAATAAGGAAAGAAAAGAATTAATAACCCATAAAATCCAATAAACCAAACAATTGAAAGATTCGCTGCCGCCGCCAGGTAATGGACCAAGCTGATGCCCGCTACAATCAGCGGCATTATCGTCATTAATAAACAATCCATCGCAATATCATTACCCGCTAAACATGCTACTACTACCAGAAAAAATAGCAGAATAGCCACTATTCCTACTCTAATATTATACAATTCCGGCCTTAATCCGGCAGGGTGATATAATTTCGCCTGCACAAAACGCGCCAGCAGCACAATAATCAGATTATATACAAATAAAAATGTAATCTGAAAACCAATAATAACCTTGCTTAATAAGCCCGCCCAAAACTGCATCTCACTATTATTGGCTGTCTGTTCCAGTACTTGGTGCCGCAGTGTTTCAAAATAGCCCATTAAATCGTTGCTCCACCCCATGCCTAAGCCAGGTACAACCAGATGAATGGCAACAATTTCAATAACGCCTATCACCGCCGCGGCCTGCAATACCACTGGCCAGGCTGTCGTTTGTCTTAATAACAAAGCAAAACAGTAGGTAAGAACACTGCCTGCCAACGCATTATAAAGCAAAAACTGCGGATAACCTTTAAGCGCTAATAATAAGCTCGGCAACATAATCCATATTAAGACTACCCCACCCTCTTTCGCGCCTTTACGCAGCGTAACCAATACCATAATAATATCGGCCACCCATCCCATTAAAGGAATGATAGCAAACAGTAACGCTAGCAAAATCGCGTTACGGCGATTTTGCATGATGTAATTAGCCAGGCTTAACATAATAGCGAACAGCGCCCTAGGTTGTTAATCGTGTTGATCACAATACGGTAATAAAGCCAGAAAGCGCGAGCGTTTAATCGCAGCAGCCAGCATACGTTGAAAACGTGCGCGGGTGCCGGTGATACGACTGGGTACAATCTTATTGGCTTCACTTAAAAAGCTTTTCAACGTATTCAAATCTTTATAATCGATTTCAGTCGCGCCTTCTGCGGTAAAACGGCAGTATCTACGCCGACGATTAGGAAAATTACTCATAAAACCTCACAAAATTTAGTTAATGAATGGATTGCTTGATTATTCAGCGTCTTCCCGATCTTCAAAGGGAGCGTCTGCATCAGCGGCATATTGGCCACGGGCATTTTCTTCACCCTCAGCACGCGATTGCTCTTTCGCTTTTAATAAAGGCGATGGCTCCGTAACGGCCTGCTTCATATTAACGACCAGGTTACGCAATACGGCATCGTTAAAGCGAAAGGTATCTGTCAGCTCACCCAATACTTCTTTGCCGCACTCAATATTCATTAAAACATAATGGGCTTTATGGACTTTATTAATAGGATAAGCCAGCGGGCGGCGTCCCCAGTCTTCTAAGCGATGCACGTGTCCGCCAGAGGTTTTGATCAGGTTGGTATAGCGCTCCACCATGGCAGGCACTTGCTCGCTCTGGTCGGGATGCACTAAAAATACTACTTCATAATGACGCATATCTGCTCCTTATGGATGATGCCTTCCAGCTTTTCGCGGGTAAGGCAAGGAGTTAAAGGGTGCTTTCTTATGATAGAGAAAGCGTAAAAAGGGAGGTATTTTATGCGGGTATAACGTTCTGGTCAAGTAGCATTTAATTTCGCCTCTCCAGCGGGAGAGGCCGACCAGGCCTAGCCTGGGCGGGTGAGGGAGATTTAAATAAGCTTTCTTCACCTTTGAAATTAAGATTGAGAAAAAATTTTATGTGGCATGGCAATTTTCAGATCAACTGTTCCCGCTGATTTCAAATGATTTATTTTAATTTTTTTTATTCTTCCGCCTTCTTTTTGAAAATTCTAGAGTCATTGCATCAATAATTCTTATTAATTTAATATCTTCTCTTGACATCCCCTTTAGCAGTTCAGCGTCTATTAAAATTTCCGCAGCTTTTCTCAATAAACAATATTTCTGCCCTTTTACACCTAAAATAATTAAATCATCAGGATGTTGTGCTAAAAGGTAATATTGTGGGTTAAATGTATTAAGCTTCATGATTGATGTATCCTTATAGTGTGCTTAAATGTTATTGCTGGAAGATTTTTTTGCAAATACTGATCAATAATCATTTTTAATGATTCATAAGAAATAGGCTTATTAAAAAATGCATTTATTTTTGCTTGCAAACAAGCTTGCGCCACATATTCTATTGGATATGCACTTAGTAAAATAATAGGTTTAGGGGAACAATGTGTTTGCATCTCTTGCTTGCGAATATACTCTGCTACAGCAAAACCATCTAAATCTGGCAAGTTAGCATCGAGTAAAATCAAGTCATACTCGGGTGAATAAAGCGCTATCGCCTGCTCACCATTGATTGCGCTATCTACTGCATATCCCATTTTTGATAAAAAAGCTTTATGAATCTTTTGCACAATTGGATCATCTTCCACCAATAAAATGCGTAATGGTAATTGAGCAACGATAGATAATTCCATGATCCTTGATCTCCTGTACGGT
>JBEPVU010000286.1:0-2896 GCA_041690855.1 Gammaproteobacteria bacterium
AATAAGAGGCTTACTCGAATAATTAGGTATATTTAAAGGCGTTAATTGAACCAACTTTCCATCCATGCTGGTTGCATAAAAATCAGGTATCGGACGCGTCATATATAAGTATACAATTGCTAAGCTGAGTATCAAAACAAATGCTATTAATCCAATGAGTAGTGTACTTAAACTATGATAATGGTCACGATAGAAATTCTGACGTGATTTTATCTGTTCGATTAGATTGTTACTCATAATTCAGATACCTATTCGCGCAATATAGCTCATACATTAATGATTGTCTATCGCTCGTCTATTGTTCGCTATCATCTGTTATTCGACGCAAAGTAATTTCAATCCGCCGGTTCATTGCACGGCCTTGTGCAGTATTGTTATTAGCAATCGGCCGCTGGTCACCATAACCAGTCGCGTATAAAACGCTTGCATCAATACCCTGGCGCCACAAATAATTAGCAACTGCCTGCGCCTGCTGGCGCGATAACGCTAAATTACGTTGCGGCCAACCGGTATTATCGGTATGCCCCGATACTTTAACAACATATTTATTAAGACCGCGCAACAATACAGCAATTTGATTCAACACAGAATAATAATTTTCATTTAATATCGGGGCATCAGGCGCAAAGAATCGATCAACCGGTAAAAGTAACGTTAAACCATCGCCTACTGCAATGATTTGTACGTGATTATCCGCAATTTTTTGTAATAAGGGTTTTTTGTTTTCTAAATACTGGCCTAAAATACCACCCGACAAACCGCCAATCACCGCACCTTTCACCACACCAATGCCTGTCACTGCTCCGAGTGCAGCGCCACCCACTGTTCCAATCGCCGCGCCTTTAACAGCATCACTGGGTTGCGGTTGCGCATAACGCCAACTGGATGAGCAACCGGCTAATAGCAGCGTTACGACCATACAAATCTTTAGCCATTGGAATTTCTTTAACATGCGATTTCCTTTATCATAAAGTTTGTCTTAATTCTCGCAGGCAGTAACGCTCGTGGCAAGTAAAAAAAAATATCCTCCTGGTCCCAGTTTTTTAGCGGCTGCTAAAGAAGTTAGTAAAACAGCTTGTCTTTGCCTTAATTTACAAAATTTTGTAAACCGTTATGGCAACATTTGCCAGACGCCAGGGCCTTTTGGTTACTATATATTAAATGACCCTGATTATATTGAATATGTATTTAAAGTAAATCCTGAAAATTATGTTAAAACCGATATGGGGTATCAAGGGCTGAGCGCTATATTAGGCCTGAACTTATTAACCAATCCTGACTATGGTTCCTGGTTGAGCCAGCGCAAATTATTGCAACCCTTATTTCATTATCATCATCTTGCGCATTATGCACCGATCATTATTGAAAAAACTATGGCGCTGTGCCAACGCTGGCATCAGTTTGCAAAACAGCAGCAGCCTATCAATCTTATCCCGGAAATGTTTACTTTACTGTCTGCTATATTGGCTGACATATTCTTCAGTGGGGATTCTGCTGAATATAGTGAAGATTTTTTACAATTCATCGATGTAGGCAGTCAATATATCAAGAAAATCTTATTTCTTTATTCTTGGTTACCCACTCCACTGAATAAAGCATTCAAAAAATCTAAAAAACACATCCATCAGATTATTGCTGATCTGATTGAAAAACGCCGGCGCCAGCCAAAAAAAAATACCTCGGCGGATTTAATTGCTACTCTACTGACGGATACAACATTGACAGATCAATATCTCATTGATGAGATCAAAACGTTTATGGTCACAGGCGCGGAAACAACCAGCACGGCTTTGTCCTGGCTGTGGTATTGTTTAGCCACTAATCCGGCAGCCAATGATTGTTTACAGCAGGAATTAACTACACAGTTAAATGGCGCACTCCCAACGACGGCTAATATGGAAAATTTGACTTATACCCGTATGGTTTTTGAAGAAACGTTACGCTTATACCCTTCCATCTGGACTATCAGCCGCCGTGCCGTTGCTGACGATAGGCTGGGAGACTATTTTGTGCCGGCGAGAAAAACAATTGTCGCCAGTCCTTTTATTACGCAGCGGCATCCTGATTACTGGGACAATCCTGCTGTTTTTAATCCCTTAAATTTTTCGGAAGAAAATAAGAAAAAGCGCCTTAAATACACTTATTTTCCCTTTGGCCTGGGCGCACGCGCTTGTATTGGCAGCGCACTGGCTATTTTTGAAGCGCAACTTATTATTCCGATTATCGCGCAGCAATTTGAATTTGAATTGCTGGCCAAAGAACCGATTGGCGTTGACCCTGTGATTACTCTACGGCCTGTGGGGGGCATCTGGGTGAGAGTGAAAAGCCGCAAGATGTAGAGAATATACAGGTTAGCCAGTGGTCAACCCTTTAAGATTATATTTGGACAACACATTATCTTAGGATAATTGGACAAATTGTAATTTACAAAATATAACATATATTAGTTTATTGGATAGCACAGCTTAATCCTCTCGGAGTTATTAATGAAACCTGAAACTCATACAAATTCGTCCTCATTACGGGAAATTCAAGTCACTGATCAAACAGAATCCTCAGCTTTAGATCGCGTATATGCTTATTACTTAAATAAGCAAAATCTTCCCACATTACGTTCTGAATTACTCAAACAAGGGCTTCTACTGTTTATTGGCATTTCAGGAGCAACACTTTATCTGCTGCCTGCGCAGCAATACAGCAAAGACGATCCTTTCTGGTTGCAAATCAGCACGATGGTGGGAACTACTTTTCCAGCATTGGCCGTGCTTTATATTGCTACTGATACTTTTTTAAAAATCAAAGGCCGTGAAAAAGTCCCTGATAAACTTAAAACCATCTTACGGGGTCCCTCCCGGCAGCAGGCCATTACAGAAAATGCATCGATTGGCTTAGGTTC
>JBEPVU010000287.1:0-2879 GCA_041690855.1 Gammaproteobacteria bacterium
AGCCACTTGATGCACTAAATAATAAAGCCCGCGCCAGGAGGCTTCCAGTTGTTGTAAGCGCGGACTATGCATAATAGAATTAATTTGCCGATTAATTAATGTATCTATGTGGATTATTGTACTTTGCGCTAAATGCCTATAATAGTGAGACAACACATTAAAACCTCTTTTTTATACATAAAATAAAAAATATATAAATATTATATTACATTTATAATAGCTTATTACAAGTTTTTTGCTACATTTTTTATAAAAAAATTATTAAAATAATTTTTCATTCATGCAATATTGAAATATTTTTTATTAATAGCATTGACATACTTCACAACGGACTATAATATAAAACATGATAAATAAATTATCTTATGAATTTAAGTTTATTAATTTATTATCCACAGAAATTTTCTTTTCGCACTTATTTGAGGGAGTTTATATGGCAATTTATATGAAGATAAAAGGTATAGATGGACACGTTACGACCAAGGGCTATGAAAAATGGATAGAACTAGAGGCGTTAAGCTTTAACGTCAATCGCAATCTTAGTACTACAACCGGCAATGTTGCCGATCGTGAACGTACCAAGCCTACTTTAAGCGAAGTAACCATTAACAAGGAAATTGACAAAACAACGCCTGATTTATTCAGCGCCGCCTGTGGTACACGCGAGAGCGGCAAAGCGATTGATGAAATTGATATTCATGTATGTCACACCAGCGGCGATAGTGTTAAACCTTATATTGAATATAAACTTAACAATGTATTACTAAGCAATTATCAGATTCACGGCGATAAAAAATGTGAAAATACCCGCCCGCAGGAAACCGTAGCATTGAATTACGACAAAATTCAAATGAATTATACCCCGCACGATGAGAAACATGGCTCAGGCAGCCCCACGCGTGCAGGGTACGATTTGAAGGCAGGCAGTAAGGTTTAATAATCTCAATCGGTGGATTATAGCCATCGCACTTGAATTTTCCTGTTTTTTGCATAAGCTTTAGTTAGCCCATCGTCACTCCTTTTTGTAAACCATGTGCCGCAGGAGCGGCACTTGAGCGTACACGGATGTATTCATAGCGTGTTTACAAAAAGGAGTGACGACGGGCTAACCGGTACATGCTCTACAACGCCACACAAAAAACTGAAAATTCATCTGCAACGACTATAATTCACTCTACTAAAGAGCAGCATTATGGCAATTTCTCTATCGCAAACGGATAAGTTTTTACAATTAACCACACCCTTAGGTGAAAATATATTATATCTCCTTGAATTTTCTGGTATTGAAGAGATTTCCAATCCCTTTCATCTAACTTTGCACATGCTTTCTGCCAAAACTGATATTTCGGCTGATCAGATTATTGGTAAACCAGTCTCTATACAAATTAATACTAAGCAAAATACACAAACCCGTTATTTTCACGGCATTGTAACTTCGATGCAGGCAGAACAGATTAATGAAGGTATGCGCTATTATACCGCCCATGCAAAACCCTGGCTAAGCTTGCTAGCTTATAGTACCGATTGCCGTATATTTCAAAATAAAAGCGTCATTGAAATTATTGAAATAATTTTTCATGAACAAGGGTTCACTGATTATCAAAAAAACTTGAGTAAAACTTACCCTAAAAAAGATTATTGCGTACAATATCAGGAATCTCTTTTAAATTTTATGCAAAGATTGCTGGCAGAGGAAGGTATTTTTTATTATTTTGAACACGAAAAAAATAAACACCTGCTTATCTTATCCGATAAAAATATTGCCTTTAAAAATTGTATGCCAGATGAAACTGTTAATCATTTATCGCATTGGAACAGGCACTATTCGCTTTATTCCGGCAACCATACGCAAACAGATTACAACTTTAAAACACCTGACGAGAAACTTACTACGCAACAACAAACTAAACCCCTATTAGCGGCCGCCGAAAAATTTAGCCTATTTAATTATCCGGGAGATTACGAAGCTATCGAATCAGGCAAACATTTAACGCAACAACAATTTGAAGCAGAAGAAGCCCGGCACGATATCGCGGAAGGCACAGGCCATTACATTAATTTTAGCGCGGGTAAAAAATTCACTCTTTCCAATGCACCTTCTGCAGCAGATGAAGGCGACTATATTCTTACTTTAGTCACGCATTATGCAAAAGACAGTAGCTATTTAGGCATAAATGCAAGTAGTTCCGCTAAACCAGAAATTTATCATAACGCATTTAACTGTATACCTTATAAAATAAAATATGTACCCATGCGCAAAACTTTAAAACCATTAATACACGGCATACAAACCGCAGTAGTCGTGGGGCCTGCTGGCGAAGAACTCTACACTGATCACTATGGCCGTGTGCGTGTGCAGTTTCATTGGGACCGTAAAGGCAAAAAAGACGATGCCAGCTCCTGCTGGGTGCGCGTTATGCAATCGTGGGCAGGCAAAAATTGGGGAGCCTTGTTTATACCCCGTATTGGCCAGGAAGTTGCCGTACAATTCCTGGACGGCAACCCCGATAAACCTTTTATTATTGGCAGCGTTTATAACGCCACCCACTTACCGCCCTATCAATTGCCTATTGAGCAAACGCAAAGTGGCATCAGAACTTCTTCAAGCAATGAGCTATTTTTTGAAGACCGTACTGGCCAGGAAAAAATTGCCATACAGGCACAAAAAGATTTTGAACAAAAAATTAAAAATAATCTAGCGATTGATATTGATAATCTTGGCACTATTGAAGCAAAAAATTCTTTTTCAATTAAAGTAAGTGGCAATAGTATATTAATTAATACAAAAGGTATTTTTATTAATGGCAAAAAAATTAACATCAATCAGCAGTCTTTTTAAACAATCCTCATTGCAAACGACTACAAATGACAGTTGTAGG
>JBEPVU010000288.1:0-2857 GCA_041690855.1 Gammaproteobacteria bacterium
ACTAAGTATTGAATTTTTTCATTTTCTAGCTTTGCGTTTTGATTTATATAAACTTCTTTTGGAGAAATATGTTTAAAATTAGCTATATAGCCCTGTATTTGTTGTAAAGCTAGATTACCACTGTGGCATGGCATTCCCAAAGCCAATGCCCAATAATACCAGGCGGTTAATACGGGATCAGATGGTTCTTGTAATGTAGTATTATCATGCTTCGACCATAGGAGCGCCGCATTTTTAATATCGCCTAACATGAAAAAGCAGCGGCCTAATTCTGCATGTGCCCGCCTTATACCTATATAATTGTCGCTTGAATATTTAGGATTTGCCGCAATTTTATAAAAAATATGCGCTATTTCCAGATAAGTTTTTAAAGTTTTTGCTTGTCCCAAATACGTTGTTAATTTCTTCTTTAATTCTTCAGAGATTGACGTAGAAATCTCAGAAATAATATTCTCAATAAGCTCATTAGAAACATATTGATGTTCAATAAGCGTTCCTATAATAATAAGGGCATAACGATATTTGTTGGTTGTCGCAGCTTTTAGAAAAGCCATCAATTCGCTGTGTTGGCCTTTTGGTATTAAGTGAATTTTATCGAGCAAGTCTTGTAATAAATGATTGATGAGTGCTGGAAAAGTAGAAATCACTTGTGGTTTGTTACTTGCTACAAGTTTGAGATAGTCGAGAAGATCTATAGGGGTAAATTTTTCAAAAACAATAGTAGCAATATAATCTTTCTCGGAATCTTCAAAGCCAGGCCGCTGGTAAAAATTTAGCATGGCATCTAACTGCCTAATGGCAGTTTCAACTTTTTTTAATTTTGGCATAGTAATTTACCTCTAGAAAATACTGGATAAAAAATAATTAACAAGTGGGTTAATGGTTTTGCAAAAGCAGCCATACAATATTAACACTCTGTTATATATCGCGTCCGTGCTTATCTGCTGAATAGTAAACTAGATTATAAGAGAAAATGCTAAATTTGTCTATGTACTTACGGTAAATAAAGCGTTCATTTAAAGTTGGAAATTTAATTGCGGCAGAAAAAAATTTAATATAAAAAACCAAATAAATAAAGCGGAATTTTTTTAGCGAAACCTATTTCGATTTCATCAATGGCCAGATAGCCCTCGGCTTCCGCTTTAATCTGCCGAAAATCTTTTGCAGGGCCTCCTACTTCAATAATATATTTATTATCAACAATAAAATCGCCTTGCGCAGGTAAGGTTATTTTATGGGATACACCGACTTGATTTACAAAAAAAGTTTCACGAATACCGCCAATATCATTCTCAAGATTTAAACTCCCATTGATTACAGCCAGTAAATTAGTATTTTCGAGATAAATTTTTGCCGGTTTTCGAATTAATTTCATGCCTTTGCCATCAGAATAAATATTGTTGATTAATCCACTTTGATCGAGGTATTCCAGACAATTGTAAACGACCTCTCGTGATATTCCTAAGCTTTTACTGATGCGATCAATATTAGGCAATAAACCATTAGCAGTGGTTATCAGCCATAATAATTTTTTTAAAATAAGTACCGTGGTTTGCCGTAGATTATAAGTAACAGCAATATCTTCAAATAAAACTTTCTCGATGATATTGCTGGCTTTACTGGGGTAATCTGTTAAGCCTTCTAAAAAAAAAGGATAATAACCCCAGGTTAAATAATCTCTAAAATGCTTTAGAATAGTCATGCCTTTAAATTGAGCGGCAAAGTTCATATGTTCTGTTAAAATTTCTGTTAGCGATAATGGCGCAAATTTTTTCTGCAGTGAAAAGTGCAGATATTCTCGAAAGGATAAACCTTTTAATTCGTAATAAACCACTCTGCGTGATAAATCATATTTGCTTTTATGTAAATTTAGCGATGAACTGGCGGAAAAAACAATTCTGTGCTGGCGATAGGTGTCGATAATATTTTTAATTTCACGTGACCAATCAGGGTATTTGTGAACTTCATCGATGAAAAGCGCTTTACCTCCGAATTTAAAATATTCTTGCGCGATTGAAAAAAGGCCTTGTGATAGTACATGAATATTATCAGCTGAAATATACAGTGCTTCGCTAACATCTTTATAAGACGCTATTAAATATTGGCACATTAAGGTGGTTTTACCTACGCCACGGCCTCCCACAATGCAGATACTCTGGGCGTCCCAGTTAATTTTGGTGAATAGATAGCGCTGAAGACTGCCGCCAGGCAGTGTTGCGATAACTTGTTCATGAATCGCTATCAGGTCGGTAAGCATAGATTGTCTTCTGTATATTACAAAAAATTTCTTATTTTGTAATATACACCTTACAAAAACAAAATAGAACTGTCAAGTGAAAATGGCAAAATTATGCTTATTTGGAGAAATTTTTTATGAAAATGAATTAAGCTGATTCGTAATAGTAACATAGTCCTCAACGCTTAATTCTTCCGCACGTTGTTCAGGTTTTATAGGTAGCAGTTGTGGCCAGAGGGCGTTATCGATTAAGGGTTTTAAACTGTTGCGTAAAGTTTTGCGCCGATGGCTAAACGCTTCGCGTACGATAGTGCTGAATAAAGTTTCATCCTGCGCGATAAAAGGCAAGCTACGATATGGCCGTAAAGACACAATGGCAGAATCCACTTTGGGCGGTGGATTAAACGCGCCCGGTTTTACGGTTAATAAATAATCCACCTGGCAATAATATTGTACCATCACGCTTAAGCGGCCGTAGGCATCATCGCCGGGTACAGCGGCCATGCGTGCAACAACTTCTTTCTGTAACATAAAATGCATATCTTTAATTAAAGCGGCATATTTAATTAAATGAAAAATTAAGGGCGTAGAAATATTATAAGGCTGGTTGCCAATCAAGCG
>JBEPVU010000289.1:0-2841 GCA_041690855.1 Gammaproteobacteria bacterium
GTATAAGAGACAGGAATAATGTAAATCATTTTGAATTAAAAAGGGTGAAATAACATTAAACGTTATCATCATTGAATACATTAATGCCATACAAAGCATACTACCAAAAAAGATTTTATGCTTAACAATGGCTAAATAAGTATTTTTAACCTGCTGAAAAACATATGTTTTCAGTTGATGATTTGTTTCTACGAAGGCTATCAGCAAAAACGCTAAAATAATGGCCGCTTGTAATACTTGAAAAGCAAATAAACTCTGCCAACCAAGATAATGTTGCAGATAACCGCCTATCGCGGGTGCAATAATAGGGCCGATACTCCAGCTCATCGCCAGATAGGTTGCAAATTTAGGCAGTTCTTCCGGTGGAAAACTATCGGTTAAAATCGCTTTATTCAAAACACCGACCGCCGCCGCGCCCACTCCCTGTAATACCCGCATAACCATTAAAAAAATAATACTATGCGCAAACATAGCGGCTATGCTAGCTACACTATACAAGGTCATGCCTGCAACAAAAGGATATTTGCGGCCAAAACAATCTGAACAAGTGCCTATTATCGGCTGCGCCAAAGCGTAGCCAAGCAAATAAATGGCTAAAGCTAATTGCGTGTAAAAATTGGGGACTTGAAAATAACGCGCCATAGCAGGCAAAGAAGGCGCATAAAAATCAACACCGAAACCCGCCAGTAATGCCGCTCCCATCAGCATCGTTAATAATATTTTATGAGAGTTCTGTTTTGTCTGCATATTTTTTTCTGCCCAACCAGCATGATCTGCTATAATCTAAACGGCTCATATATAATAATTTCTTTCTAAAAACTGCCGAGGAGTATACCTGATGTTATTAAAAAAAACTGGTCTTTTGTTTATTGTGCTTTTGAGTTTTGCTGTTGGATGCCAGGCAGCGGCGGATAAATCATCTGCAACCAGTAAAGTATTGACCCTTGAAATTGTTGCACCTGAACCTTTAACAAATTTAAAAGCAAATCAGAAACCTAATCCCATTTATCTGCAATTTACGAATAATAATGGCTCACCGCCTATTTATAGTAATCCTGTTTATCCAGGTGATACTAAGCCAGTTGAATTAAAGATCACGGCAATTGATAGGAATGGTGCGCAGGTTCAATTTGTATCAGGTAATACAGGCGCTATTCAACCTTTGTCTTTCCTGTATGTTTTTTCAGGCCAACGCTTAACCTGCTTGATTGATAAAAATGCTAAAATTCAGATTGATTATAATGTGGCGAATAAATTATTAGAGGTGCAGGGTTTGCCAGCGGATTGTTAATCATGTGATCGGCCTTTCTTGTTATAATCGAAGTGAATTCAGTCACATAAATCTTCAATCTGAGAAACAGACAAGCCTGTTACATATCTAATTTTTGCAAGGGGTAAACCTTCAGCCAAAAGTTTTTTAGCAATTGTGGTAGAGGCTTGCTGTAGTCCTTCTTGCATTCCTTTTTGCATTCCTTTTTGCATTCCTTTTTGTATTCCTTTTTGTATTCCTGTTTGTATCCCCTGCTCCATTCCCTGCCGAACCCCTTGCTGTACGCCTTCCTGAACACCTTTTTCAAACCCTTGTTTTTCAAATAACTGCGCTAATGTCATTGCTTCACCTCGCAATTCTGGTAATAAATATTCATTGGCTTTTTCTACAAATAACTTCTGATCATTGGCTTCCATATCGGCTATTACATAGTGTAGCACATTCTTGCCTAATGAAATTCCCTGTTCGCGCTCAATTTCTGATAACCAAGAGAACAATATTTGATAAGTCTCCCTCAATCCACGGATATAACGTAATTTAAACACAAACTGCATTAAACCTGACCATAATTGCTTACGCAACACTTCATTGTCCAACCGCTGCACATCAATTAAGTGATAAGGCTGTAGCCATATTTTACGCGCTAATTCTTGCTCTTGGCCGAATAATTCAAATAGATCCAGGGGCGCATTCCACAACTGTTCACCCGTATAAACGACTAAAGGATATACTATTGGCAAGGCTTGTTTAGGATGGCGTTGCCTCTGTAATTCCATAATCCGTACCATATACACCAGCAATCGAAAAGCCATGATTTTATCCACTTCGCTTTGATGTTCGCAAAGAACGTATAAATACGCCGGCGATTGCTCTAGTTTCACCTCATAAATCACATCCGCTTCATGGTTTTTGTAAGCTTCATCAATGAAGGTTTCTTTTTGTAAAGTTAAAGTATTGAAATCTATTTTTTCGCGTATTTCCGCTGGCAGGTGTAGCTCAAAAAATTCACGGGCAACCCGCCTGTCCGCCATGGATTGCTTGAAAAACTTATCATGCGGCTGATGAATAAAATGAGACATTTGGCTATTCAGTTTATTATTCTTAACTGCATTATCTCATAATGTATATGAATTGCAATATGTGATTTATATTTATAAATGCATTTTTAAAATTAATCTTATTTGCTTATAGCCTTCAATATCATAGAACTGGTGACTGGCATAGCCGAGTTAATGAGGGGTTAATAAGATAGTCATTTGTTACAGAAATCTGTTAGTATTAAAAGCAATATAACATTCATCAGGAGAATCAACAATCATGCATTTCTGGGCAAATTATGGGCTTTTTGCGGCGAAAATAATGACGTTTGTCGTTGCTGTTTTAATCTTAGTGCTCGGCATACTGGCCATCGTGCGCAAGGATAAATCCGCTGGCAAAAATAAACTTACTATCAAAAAAATGAATGAAAAATGGCAGGAACTTACTGAAGATTTACAGGCGGAGATTTTAGATAAAAAAGCGTATAAACAATTGCTGAAACAGCAAAAATCCGCCAAAAAAGCACAAAATAC
>JBEPVU010000290.1:0-2831 GCA_041690855.1 Gammaproteobacteria bacterium
AAAACGATTCATGAAAATTTAAACCGGCTATTTACACACTTTAAATGACACTCCCGTAACCTGTGTAATAAATTTTTCTTTACTAAGGATATTAATAATTAATTTAACTATCTCAGGGTTGGCTGAGTTAATAGCATAATTTAGCAACGTAATGTCGAATTTATTAACTGTTTGACAAATGGCTCTAATTTTTTCTGCATCGATATTTTCTAAAATTAGTTTAATACTTTGTATGTTATTACTACCAAAAATTATGTGTATTGGCGTTATTTCATCGGCGTTAAGTTTTTCACATAGCACAGAAAATTTTTCTTTACCAAGTGTATCTAAAATTAGCTTAATCAATTTAAAATTACCGAAGTAAGCAGCATGATGCATAATTGTTCCTTGATCTGTATTTATCCTCTGGCAAATATCTAACGCTTCTTCTTGTAGAGCAGTTAAAAATAATTGAAGTAATTCGGCATTGCCCCATTCAGCTGCATAATCCAGGGGTGTTTTATCAAATTTATTAGTATTTTTGCAAAAATCGACCGCGTTATCGCCTAACTTTGTTAATAATAATTGAGTCACTTCAGCGTTATTTGACATGGCGGCGAAATGCAAAATAGTAAAATCTTCATACTGAGAGATAGTTTTGCAAGCCTTTATATCGCCATCCAAATCGATTAATTTCAATTTATCGAAAATTAATTGTATGGCCGTAAGGTTCGCAAATCTTACGGCATACTCCAAAGGCGTAATACGATTAGTATCAGGTTGTTGACATAAAACGGTGGGATTTTCCTCGATAAGGGCTAAGATTTTTTGCAAGGCGACATCGTTATGATAAGCAATGGCTTGCTTGAGCAGTAAGGTATCAAAATTTTGGGTTGAGTCAATTACGTGAAATTTTTTTTCTAATTTAGTGAAAGCTAATTCTGTATAATATTTATTATTTGCTTGTATAATAAATACTAAGATCATATTAAAGTCGTAATAAGATAAATCCTCATCTAATTTTTCATTTAATAAAGCCAATATTTCATTTATTCTTTGACCTGCCAGTGCTGGATAAAAAGAGTAATAAAAATCAGGGTTATTAATTTTATATATGCAGTCGTAGAAATTATTTATACTTGAAAAAATATCCTTTTTAAGTAAATTCTCAAATGCTTTTCTAATGCTTTTCTAATGCTTTTAAAATCATATTTTATTTTGTGAGTAAAATATAAAAATTGGTCACTAAAAATAGCAGCAATAAGATCATATTTTTGTTCTTTGATGGCTATTTTTAAATATTTTGGTAGTTTATCTTTGATTTTATCTAAGCCAAAGAGCGAATTAAGCGAGGCATGTTTGTTAAATTTTTGGCTAGAAAATTGAATGTTTTTAAGCATAAAGAATATATTTTTTTCCTTCATTTGGCACCTTGCAAATAATGTTAATGGCATAATTATAACCTTTAAACCTTAAGAAAACCTTAAGTCGTATCCACTTGTTTATTGCGTAATATAGTCATTAAAGATGAATTTTCAGTTTTTTTTATTTTTCCTCTGTCATCCTGAGGAGTGCAACGACGAAGGGATTTCCCTGATTTTGCGCCTTGATTGGGAGATCCTTCGTCGTTGCACTCCTCAGGATGACGCGCGAAAAAGAAAAAACTCAATTTTAAAGGGCTTTGATTATATAGTTTAATAAATGAAAAACTGTGTTAAGAAAAACAGGTTAAATTGGCTTATGTTTCCAGTAGTTTAACGTTAGGTAATTTAGAAAGTTTCTTATCAAAAGTAACTAAAGCACAGTCTTGCTGTTCACTTTCAATGGCGATTAAGCAATCGGCAAAGCCAACATTGGTATTTTTAAACAAAGATAAAGCCGCTAAAAATTGCGCTTCATTTTGTATAATAAAAGATTCGTTATTGGCTAAATGTTCTAAAAGCGTTACTATTTCATGCTTGTCCGCTGTATAAGCCCCTGTTAAAACCCAAACTAATTCTATTTGGACTACTTGGGGAATAAACAATTTCGCGTTTTTTCTGGCAAAAGCTCTTGCTGTTTTTACTTGCGTGTTTGCGGCAGGTTCATCAATTAAGATTCTGACCAGTACATTGGTATCAACCGCGATCACATTCACCTCGATTTTTTATCGCTTTTTCCATTTCTTCTAAACTGACATGACGTTTTGCCCGATAAATACCAAACGCCGCTTCAATATTATTTTGTTTTCGAATTAACACTACATGATTATTTTCTACGATAAATCCTACCTTATCGCCCGCCTGCAGCTTAAGCCGCAGCCGTATTTCCCGTGGCACAGTGACCTGGCCTTTAGTGGTTAAAGCGGATGAAAGCATATTAATCTCCAAAAGTAATACTCTATACTATAAGTATTACTTTTGCTGATAAGTATGTCAAGTTTTTTAAGGCAAGGAACTAGCCGCGATCCAACATATCTGAATAGCCGATGCTACGCTGGCTTGCAGTATGTATGAAAAAGGATTGGCATTGTCAATTCGTAGTTAAAATAACGTACACCGCCAACAGCTTTTTATGCAAACTTGTAGTAAGTTTATCAGCCTATGGCGGTGTTTTTTTATTATCTGTTATGGGTTGGGCGGGTTCTGCTTATCGTCCTTCTTTACATCATTGCTTGTTTCTATTCCCGGGAGCCCTTTTTGATGTAACCCATCAATGTTGTCTGGAATGTCTGCACTATCCGGATTTTTATTTTTTTCGTCCCTCTTTTTCGCAATATTTTTTTGATTAATCATGTAAGCGACACAATACATTTGCTCATAGGCTTCGCTAAACTGTTCTAAGGTCAGCCCTGTTTTCTCAGGGTATTCCGT
>JBEPVU010000291.1:0-2788 GCA_041690855.1 Gammaproteobacteria bacterium
GTAATGGATATTATTTTCTGCAATTAATTTTTGGCCATAAGAACCATTTTTGTTATAGGTTTCATATTGTGAGCATTTGAGAGAAGTTCTTAAATCGCCAATAATAGTATGAAATTTTTCATAGCTTGATTTAAATTTTGTTGTCTCCTTTTGTATAGGCAAATTATAAGTAATAGATTTTTCTTTATCTCTTGCAAGAGTAAGTTTTTTCAAAGAAGGTTTGATGATAAAGCTGTGCGCGTAAAAATAAAGTTTTTGCATGAATAACATAAAATAACACCTTTGATATTTTTAGGAATGTGTTTCTAATCAGTTTTTAAAAAGAATTTTAAGCACTCGGTCAATATCAATTACCGTTATAATTATGCCAACTAATAAGCAAATTTGATTGCGTTTGTGAGTCGCTTTTACATTAATTTTCTTTAGCTAAGGATGCTTAATTGATTTATTAGTTTAGTAGAAAAATAACTATTGAAAATGCACATATTGGTCATAAAAAAAGAAAGACCATATTTTTTAGGTAAATAAAAGATTCAGAATATTATTTTGCATGGCAAGTATCATTATTTTTTGGGCGATTTCAGCAAACTGACGCCCACTTTTTGTGCAGCATTTTGTAAAGCTTTATCTAAAGTTGCTAGCGGTAATGCTTCCCGCATCGCTAATTCTAAATAAGCCGCATCATAAACAGTTAAATTTTGCTCTCTTGCTAAATCTAACACCTCAGACATAATTTGATCCGTCGATAAATTATCAATAATAATCCACGTCTGTTTTAACAAATTTTTAAAGCGCACTGCCTGCGCATTAGTAATATGTTTTTTGCGCTCCGCCAGGCATAATATATTGGCCACCTCGTAAGGCCATATCGTTGGCACAACTGCTTTTGCTTCCAATAGTTTATCTTGCACGGCCTGGCTATAAGCAGTAGCTTCATCAGGAAAACACCATGTCATAGTGACTGAGCAATCTAATATAAATGCATTGCTCATGTGCGTCCCTCATCTCGCATTTTTTTTATTTCTTCCAACGTCATGCCTGTTTTGCCTATTTCCTTGCTTAAAATCCGCATTTCCTTAATAACACTTGCCATATTCCGTTTTGATTGTTCAATAGGCACCAACATAGCAACAGCATGACCATGTTTAGTGATTGTTATCTGCCCACCATTGTTTACTATCTCATTAACAAGCCCAGACAGATGAGTCTTTGCTTCAAATAAAGTCACTTCTTTCATTATCAACGCTCCTTTAACTAGTTAATAACTAGTCATAGCTTATCAGATTCCAGTTTTTTTTAAAGAGTGTCTACCCCAAGTGAACTATATTGAACCTAGAATAGGGGCATTAACCACTTTTTAGGTTATTGTTTTATTAGCATACAAGTTTAAAAAGTATGCTATAATTAGTATGAAAACATACTAATTATTACGTATTTCAGAGGTATTATTATGAAAGCCGTGGTTGCTGAGCGAGGACAGGTTACGATCCCTAAGGTTTTGCGCGAACAATTAGGGATACGATCAGGCACAGTGTTAGATTTTGCAGTAAAAAATTGCTCGTTAGTCGTTATAAAAGCTGAACAGGCGGACGTGGTTGAAAGTGTTTATGGCGCCTTAGACAAGCTCAATACTGATTTAATCATGAATGAGTTGCGCGGTGAAATATGATTACCGCTATTGACACCAATATATTGATAGACATTTTCGGCGCTGATCAAAAATATGGTAGATTATCCGCCCAGGCACTGAAGCAATGTATTCAAGAAGGCAAAATTTGTGCCTGTGAAATAACCTGGGTAGAAACAGCTTCGGTTTTTCCAAATCGTGAGTCTTTCTTAAATGCCATGGAGACATTAGGTATTGAATTTTCTATGATTACACAAGAGACAGCATTGACCGCCAGTGAAACCTGGCAACAATACCGCCGAGCAGGCGGCAAACGAGAAAGAGTGGTGGCTGATTTTCTGATTGGCGCACATGCTAAAATGCAGGCTGATCGCTTATTAACAAGATATAGAGGTTTTTACCGGAATTATTTTAATTCCTTAACGATTGTTGATCCAGCACAAGCCACTTAATGCTATCCTATAAAAGATATTTATTTTTTTCACGTTAACTTAAACAAGAGGTAACTCCATGCAATTACGTTCTCTGCTTTCCTGCGGCCTAGGTCTGCTGTTTTGTACGCTTTTAACGACCAGCTATGCGGCAACCAGCGCTCTGACGGCAACTACTTTTTCCGATGCTAATAAAAATATTCTTCTTGCAAAAAACAATCCTGAATTTACTATCACCTTAGCCGCTAATCCTACCACCGGCTATTCCTGGCATCTGGTTAATTACGATCAACTTTTAATTAGCTTAGTTAATCATGTTTATCAAGCGCCGGAAAACACTATGCCGGGCGCAGGCGGTAAAGAAATCTGGACCTTTGCAGCCAATAAAACCGCTTTTATAGCGCCGCAAGTCAGTAAAATAACGTTACTTTACGCGCGTCCCTGGAACTTAAAAGATAATAGCAAGCAAGTAGAATTTACGGTGGTGACGCGTTAAAAACGCGTCAAGGCACAGCAATCGCCATCATTCTTAAATCGTGCTGTTCACCGTTCGTCATAATAGCTTCACCTATTCTATTATTTTGCACATTTAAGTCTGCGATTGCTTTATCGCTCAACCGCTGCTGTTCCAACTTAATCGATTGGATGCCCGCTTGCGCAAGCGATACATAACGTGATCCTTTACCGCCATCTGTGAAAAACATTAACTGCAAATACGGATACAAAGGAT
>JBEPVU010000292.1:0-2774 GCA_041690855.1 Gammaproteobacteria bacterium
CCCCATAGCTGGAACGCGAAAAATTATCTTGCACAAAATTCAACTGCATACCAAATTCCGCATACCGTTGCGCGTGAAACGTCTCAAAAAAGCACCCCCGCCCATCGCCAAACACCTGCGGCTCAATAATAAGCACACCTGGTAATTTTGTTTCTGTTACTTTCATCCGCTCCTCTTCTATTTCTGCTATTTCAGCTTAAATACCGCATAAGGATCTTTAAGTGAGGTAGCTACGCGATTAATTAAACCCATATCAACCATTTTTTTGAGTCTATTTCTAGCAGCTCTTGTGGTGACGTTCCACAGTTTTGCGATTTCAGTCGTCCCTAACTGTTTTCGCTTTGCTAACCGTTTCATTAATTGATTTTCCCATATGGCAAGCTCAGTGGCGGCAATATCCGCAGCATAAAGTGTAACGCGAAAATGCGTATTTAATTCCTGAAAGATTGGCCGTTGCGCTTGAGCGCGTTCATAAACATTTAAAATTCTTTTCAACCCGGTTCCCAGCCGCTCAATAAGCTTAACTTCACGGAATAGCCTTCCCATCATGCGATTTCGCATACGTGATATACCAGAAAGCGCTAATTCCATAGTTTGCCCATAGGTTAGAGCGCCCGGGTTGGTTATTTCAATCCGATTTGAAAAAATAGCAACCTGAGTTGCGCTTCCCTGCATTGAATAATCAGCATGTATAATAGCATTAATAAGCGCTTCTCGAACTGCTTTTGGTGGATATTGTAGAATATCTTCACGCGCACCCTCCTGTATTTTTGCAGCAATTCTGGTGTTTCTTTTAATAAAGTTTAATACTTCATCATACGCCATGATAAGCGGTGACTTAATCTCCTGTTGATCCAGAATCTCTTCATGCGTCTCATCCGCAAAACGCACACACAAAATACTGGCATCTGGAAACCATTTAAACCGATTTTTACCAAATAACAAAATACCACCGTTAGTTGGCTGTGGTTTGTTATGCTGCCGGCATACAATTCCTAAAGATTCATACTGCTTTTTAGTGATTAATCCAAAGGCAGAGAGTAATCGCTCAGTAAGACACTTTTCATCGATATCATTAAGTGTTGCGCCTATACAAGGCAATTCATCAAAGGCAATATTTTTAGCAAGCAATTGCAATGAAAGAATACTTTCCTTATCTGCCAGGCGATTTGTCGAGCCTAAACGGATATAAGTACCACGCTCCAATCCACTTGATTTCAAATAGAAAGGCCCAACCATATGAGGTACTTGAATAACTAATATTTCTTTATTACGAAAACTTAAAATTTGAATATCAGGAATAATGAGCGGTTCAATTGAATCTGCAATGGCGCTTGCAAGTCTTTCTTCCTCCTGCAAGGAATTTTCAACGCCAACAATCTTTTTATCTTTGTCACAAACGCCTATAATAATATTTCCACCTGAAGTATTTGCAAAAGCAATCACGGCTTTAACAATAGATGCTAATGATTTCGTGTTTTCTTTAAACTCAAGCGTTTTACTTTCATTTTGTGCAAATAGTGATTCCAGCATAAATCTCAGCTCTAGCAGACAAGACAATAGCTAGGAAATTAACACGGAACATCAAGGAAGTCAAATAGCTTCCGTGTTCATAACTTCTGTTACTTTCATCCGCTCCTCTATTCCCGCTTCGTTAGATTTAATTTATTATTGAACCCTATCTTTATCTTTCATCTCTCCCTCCGGGAGAGGTCGACGCATAGCGGCGGGTGAGGGAGCTCTTATCAGTTTATGTAATTCATTATTGAATAAGCTGTGTAATCCCCCTCACCCGCCCAGGCTACGCCTGGTCGGCCTCTCCCGCTGGAGAGGCGAAAATCAAGTGGTTTAAATTTTTGTTCCTACTAAAAATTATTGCGCTAAACTTTACCATTGAATAACCCTATGAACACCCCACAAGTTACAATTTTAATACCCAATTACAAAACCTTAACATTAACCCAATTATGCCTGCGCCTGCTGCGCAAGTACACCACCTCCGACCTTGCCCACATCATTGTCATCGACAATGATTCCCAAGATGAATCTCTTGCCTATCTTCGCACCCTTAATTGGATAGAACTTATCGAAAGGCCCAGTGTCCCAGGCGAAGCGCCCGCCGCCTCTCATTCCAGCGCCTTAGACTTAGCCCTTACGCAAGTTAAAACACCTTACGTACTTTCCATCCACACCGATACCCTGGTTAAACGCCCCGACTGGCTACCCTTTTTACTCACACAAATTGAAAACAACCCTCGCGTGGCCGGCGTAGGTTCTTGGAAACTCGAAAGCAAACCATTACTCAAACGCTGGGCTAAACAACTCGAACGCGCGGTACAAACACGTTACTACAAACTGATTAACAAACAAAATCACAGTTTAGAAGGCACTGACGAGAATTATTATTACTTACGCAGTCATTGCGCTTTATATCGCACGGATTTAATTCGCCAATTCAATACAGGCTTTGGCGATGGCGATACGGTAGCGGGCAAAGTCATGCACAAAAAATTAATCGACGCCGGTTATAAAATGATTTTTTTACCGTCTGAACAATTAGGCCAATATGTTGATCATATCAACCATGCCACTATGGTGCTGAATCCTGCATTAGGTGCACGTGATAAAACCATTAAGGCAGGAAAAGAAAGAATTGAGCAACGTTTAAAATCGGTGAATGCAACACAGATATTAGCAGATGTCAGCCTCGACCGATGAACCAGCGGGAACCCCTGACAATTAAATTGAACGCTTATTTAGTAAAACCTCTGTTC
>JBEPVU010000293.1:0-2772 GCA_041690855.1 Gammaproteobacteria bacterium
CGGTTGCAGTTTAATAAAATGCCATAAAAACGGCGCTAAGGATTTGGGTAAAGTTTTCATAAGATACCTGGATAAAAAAAGCTGAAATTAAAGCCAAATGCTATTGATGGAAGCTACACGGAGTTAACAACCCGATGACTATCAATAGCCTGCGCAAGCAGTGAGAAAAATCTCAAGTCCGAGTTGCTTTAATGGGCGATTTTCATGTGTGAATTACCAGGATTTTTCAAAATGGGAAACCATGATAAGTAAAATTTTATGAAAAAGCAATTGCCAGTTACTTTAGGGTGTGCCTTTAGCCAGCGAAGAAGGAATATTAGGACTGGCAGGATTAACCAGTACTTGTCTGGAAAGCGGATGCACGATCAAATCCATATCTTCCATAGGAATAGCGCTTAGTAGTACTTCATCGCCTAATACCATTGCGCCTACAAAACATCTGCGGTTAGCGAAGCGAATTTCTATGGGGCCTACGTAAGCAACCAATTTTTTTGAGCCATCTGCTAGTGTTACTTCGCGCTTTTCCTGTTCAGTCAGTGCAAGCTGAATGGCTATATGTTCAGGAATACATAAGTGCATAGCACCTGTGTCGGCTAAGGCGGTCACTTCAATCGGCGCTAAATCACGTTTCGCTGGATTAAAAAGTTGTAGATTAGTATGTGTGATGCCCATAAAAAAATAATCTAAAGAAAAAGAGTAATGATTGCAAAGTATAGCTAAATAGAGCGCTTAATTCAAGTAAACATTAATCTATTTTAATTACAAACAATTCTTGCTGCAAACATTTTTAAATATTCCGTTTCAGGAATTGCTGGATGGATAGGATGGTCGGGCGCTTGATGGCCTTGCTCCAGGATTTGCAGGTGCCGATGCGAGGCATTGCTGGCAGCGTGTAAAATATGGATTAAATCTTCCCGTGGTAAATGCATGGAGCAGGAGGCTGAAATTAAAATGCCATTATTATTGAGTAATCGCATGGCCAATTCATTTAAACGCCGATAAGCAATTAAACCTTCTTTAATATCTTTGCGCTTTTTGATAAACGCAGGTGGATCGATAATCACGACATCAAATTTTTCGTTAGCAGTATTTAACTGTTGCAGCGCTTTAAAAGCATCTTCATGCAGGGTAGTAATTTTTTCAGCGCAATGATTAATGCTAGCGTTTTCCTGCAGCCATTTTAAAGCGGTTGCAGAGCTATCGACAGCGTAAACTTCACGCGCACCCCCGTGCGCTGCTTGAATACTCCAGGCGCCAATGTAACTAAAAACATCGAGTACACGTTTATTGTTAACATATTTTTTTAAACAGGCACGATTATAACGTTGATCATAAAACCAACCCGTTTTTTGGCCTTCTCGAATGGGCGCTTTAAAACGGCATTCATGTTCAATTATTTCTACCATGGCGGGTGGTTCGCCATATAAAACGGCAATTTCCTTTGGCAAATGCTCCATTTCTCGAATATTACTATCATTGCGTAATAAAATAGCCGTTGGTTTAATGACTTCAATTAAAGCATCACGTAAATCGTCTTTTACTTGCTCCATGCCTGCTGTGTTAATTTGCGCCACTAAAACATCGCCATAACGATCGACAATCAAGCCGGGCAATAAATCACTTTCGGCAAACACTAAGCGATAAAAAGGTTGCGTAAATAATTGCTCACGTAAGTATAAGGCCTGTTTTAAACGTTGAATTAATAAATCTTTGCTTAATAGTTCTGCGGGATTAGGGCTGATGAGTCGTGCGCAGATTAAAGAGTGTGGATTAATATACGCAGTGCCTAAGGGTTTGCCATTGTGTGTTTCCACTAGCACTTGCTGGCCAGGCGTAAAGGCGGTGAGCGGTGTTTGTTTAATATCTATTTCATTACTGTAAATCCATAAATGGCCGCTGCGCAGACGGCGGTCTTCCTGTTTTTTTAAACGCAAAGGGTTGAGGGTAGACATAATAAATAAACTGATTACTGATAGTTGAAGTTCGTGGCATAATACCAGGGACTTGGCTTTAGGACGATACCATGCGTTGCAAATTTTTGGGTTTACTTTTTTTAGTAGTAGGGCTGCTGACCGGCTGTACCAACGGCAATCAGACTAGCCAGGGCTATGTTGAAGGCGAATATCGCTATATTTCCGCTAATTTTGCGGGTGTGCTGCAGCAACTTAGTATTAAGCGGGGCGCTCAGGTTAAAGCCAATCAATTATTATTTGTGCTGGATCCCCAACCGGAAGCAGATGCTGTCAAGCAGGCCGAGCAGCAGGTGGAGCAGGCTACGGCAGGTTTAGCATTAGAACAAATTGAATTTAAGCGCCAGCAAGCGCTTTATCGCAAAGGCGCAACGGATCAGGATTCATTGGATAAGGCGCGCACGGATTATATTCAGGCACAGGCTGGCCTGAAAAATGTGCAGGCTGCCTTGTCGCAGGCACAATGGTCGCATCAGCAAAAAACGATTGCCGCGCCAGTAGCGGCGTTAGTATTTGATACGTATTATTTACCAGGCGAATTAGTGCCAGCCGGTTATCCCATTTTAAGTTTATTAGCGCCGCAAGACATTAAAATTATTTTCTTTGTTAATGAAACGCAATTAAGCCAATTAAAAATAGGCCAGCTTATTAAAATAAACTGCGATCATTGTCGTGAAGTTATTAGTGCTAAAATTAATTTTATTTCACCGCAGGCGGAATATACACCGCCTGTTATCTACAGCAACGATGTGCGCACTAAATTAGTTTATCGTGTTGAAGCAGTGCCTGCATTAGTCGAAGC
>JBEPVU010000294.1:0-2766 GCA_041690855.1 Gammaproteobacteria bacterium
AGAGACAGGGTTGTACGGACAATTCCGGTATTTGCGCTGACGCCCAAAAAATATCTCTGCCTTGCTGAGGCCGTTTATCTAATTCTTCCGCCGCTTGTTTAATGCGCTCATATTCCTGCAAGCGTCTGATTAATTCAGCACGTGGATCGGCTTCCTCATTTTCAAGTTCTGCAGGCCTTGGCAATAATAGCCGTGATTTAATCTCCGCCAGCATGGCCGCCATCACTAAATATTCCGCCGCCAATTCCAGCTTTAATTCCTGCATCAAATCAATATAGGAAATATATTGCCGCGTCACTTCAGCAATCGGTATATCAAGAATATCAAAATGCTGCCGCTTAATGAGATAAAGCAATAAATCCAGCGGCCCTTCAAAAGCATCTAAAAAAACTTCCAACGCATCGGGCGGAATATAAAGATCTTGCGGCATTTCAACGACTGGCTGACCACGCACCCTTGCACAAGGGGTTTCTGTTATGTTGATAGTTTCTGCCATCATTGTCATTAATAATCCAATCCCATTACTTGACGAACTTCCGCCAAAGTTTCGCGCGCAATTTCACGCGCCGCTTCGGATCCCTGTGCGACAATACTTTTAACTAAATCGGGTTGTTCTTCATATTCTTTTGCACGTTCAATCATGATAGTCTGTTCCTGCTGAATAGCTTCTATTAAGGGTTTTTTACAATCTAAACAACCAATCCCCGCCGTGCGGCAGCCTTGTTGTACCCAATTTTTAACGTCATCATTCGAGTAAACTTTATGTAATCCCCACACCGGACACTTTTCCGGTTCACCTTTATCCGTGCGTTTAATACGCGCAGGATCGGTTGGCATGGTGCGAATTTTTTGTTCCACCACGGCGGGCTGTTCACGCAACGCAATCGTATTGTGATACGATTTTGACATTTTACGGCCATCAAGGCCAGGTAATTTTGACGTGGGCGTTAATAACGGTTGTGGCTCCGGCAGAATAATTTTACCCGCGCCTTCTAAATAACCAAATAAACGCTCTTGATCACCTAGCGAAAGGTTAGCCTGGTTCGCTAATAAAGCGCGTCCGGTCGCTAAAGCCTGCGTGTCGCCAGATTCTTGATAACGTTTTAATAAATCCCGATATAAACGCGCATTTTTTTTACCTAGCTTATTAATCGCCGCTTCCGCCTTCTCAATATAATCAGGTTCGCGACCATAAATATGATTAAAACGCCTGGCAATTTCGCGGGTTATTTCCAGATGGGCCACTTGATCTTCCCCTACCGGCACTAAATTACCTTTGTAAATTAACACATCGGCGCTTTGTAATAAGGGATAGCCTAAAAAACCATAGGTTGCTAAATCTCTCTCTTTAATCTGCTGCTGTTGATCTTTAAAAGTCGGTACGCGCTCCAGCCAGCTCAATGGCGTTAGCATTGATAATAGCAAGTGTAATTCAGCATGTTCAGGCACGCGGGATTGAATAAAAATTTTAGCAGCGCCCGGGTCAATGCCTGCGGCCAGCCAGTCAATAATCATTTCCCAGAGATTATCATGAATGACTTGCGGCGTTTCGTAATGCGTAGTCAAACCATGCCAGTCGGCGGCAAAAAATAAACATTCGTATTCATGCTGCAATTTCACCCAATTTTTTAACGCGCCATGATAATTGCCTAAATGTAGTTTGCCGGTCACGCGCATACCGGATACGACACGATTTTGCTGAATAGAAAGCGTCAACGTATTACCTCTTTAATTAAAGGGGGTGATATCACCCTTGCCCACACGAATAATTCTGGGTGCGCCATCGACTAAATCAATCACTGTCGTGGGCTCAACGCCGCAAGAGCCGCCATCAATCACGAGATCAATGCGCTTGCCTAATAAATCCCGTATCGACTGCGGCTCGACAATCGGTGCATCCGCGCCAGGCAACATTAACGTCGTGCTAATCAAAGGTTCATCTAAGGCTTCCAATAAAGCTTGTGCAATCGGGTTTCCTGGCACACGCAAACCAATCGTTTTACGCTTGGGGTGCTGCAGGCGACGTGGCACTTCATGCGTGGCTTTTAAAATAAAGGTATAAGGGCCTGGCGTGTTCGCTTTCAATAAGCGATACAGCGCATTATCAAATTGTGCGTAACTGGAAAGCTCGGATAAATCCCGGCAGATTAAAGTAAGGTTATGCTTTTCATCGAGCTGACGGATCTGGCGGATGCGATCAATGGCCTTCTTATCGCCCATCTGACAACCTAACGCATACGCTGAATCTGTCGGGTAAATAATAACGCCGCCACGGCGTATAATGGCCGCGGCTTCGCGGATCAAATGCCCTTGAGGATTTTCGGGATGAATATTAAAAAACTGGCTCACAAGTATTTACTCATAAAACTAGGAAAACAATCTGGCCTGGTTTAGAATGCTATACTAGACTTCTTTTAAAACCAAGCACTATGAAACTATTATTTGACTTTCTGCCTATCCTTGCATTTTTTATCGCTTACAAATTTTTCGGCATCTATATTGCCACTGGCGTTGCCATAGCCATTAGTTTACTACAAGTCATAGGCTATTGGCTAAAGTATCGCCAGGTCTCCAGCTTACAACTCATCAGCCTGGGGACTATCGTTATATTCGGCGGCGCTACACTGCTGCTGCATGATGAACTCATTATCAAATGGAAACCTACCATACTTTATTGGATTTTAGCCATTATTTTTCTGGCAAGCCAGTTCTTCGGGACTAAACCCTTTGTCCAGCAGTTAATGGAAAGTAACATCACGCTGGCCA
>JBEPVU010000295.1:0-2765 GCA_041690855.1 Gammaproteobacteria bacterium
TTAAGCGGCTATAGGAAAATTGCGGCGCTTTAACGCCCACATAATCTAATTCTAAGGTTTCATAGGTTCTCGATTGATATTTATCCAGCATCACTTCAGTCGCAATCGCAATTAAATTATGGTTAATCACTTTAGACACAAATGGAAATGAACGTGAAGCACGCACATTACATTCGATCACTTGAATCGAATTATTTTTGGCGATAAATTGAAGATTAAAAGGCCCGGTAATATTAAGCGCTTTAACAATCTGGCGCGTAATTTTTTTAGTGCGGCGGATAGTTTCTAAGTAAAGTTTTTGCGGCGGCAATACGAGCGTAGCATCGCCGGAGTGAATACCGGCATTTTCGATATGCTCAGAAATCACTTTAATAACAACGCTGCCATTTTTTGCCACGCCATCGATTTCTAATTCTTTAGCATCTTGAATAAACTTAGAAATCACCACGGGATATTCACGCGACACCAGCGCGGCCGCTTGTAAATATTCTTCCAGCATCTGCTCATCATGCACGACATTCATCGCGGCGCCCGATAAAATATAAGATGGGCGGATTAAAACGGGATACCCTACTTTTTCTGCAAAAGCCTGCGCGTTTGCTAAACTCGTGACACTTTCCCAGGCAGGTTGATCAATATTTAATTGATTTAATAAAGCAGAAAATTTCTGGCGGTTTTCCGCCATATCGATGGAAGCAGGCGCCGTACCTAATAAATGATTGCCTGCCTGTGATAAGGGCAACACAAGATTATTAGCAATCTGTCCGCCTACGGAAACAATAATGCCACGTAAGTTTTCAAATTCCGCAATATCCTGCACACGCTCAAACGTTAATTGCTCGAAATATAAGCGATCGGATTCATCATAATCAGTAGAGACTGTTTCAGGATTAGAATTAATAATAATGGAAATTTCGCCCAATTTTCTTAAGGTACGTGATGTGTTCACGGCGCACCAATCAAATTCAACCGATGAACCAATGGAATAAGGGCCGGAACCTAAAATTAATAAAGCAGGCTTAGCGGCCGGTTCAATATCATGCGTGACGGCGTGATAGGTTAAATATAAATAATTAGTAAGCGCTTCAAATTCACCGGCTAACGTATCAATTTGCTTAACATAAGGCACGATACCCGCGTTTTTACGCAGTGTGCGAATAGCGTGTTCAGCTTGTTTAACGAGTATACCAATGGCGCGATCGGAGAAGCCGGTTTGTTTAGCCGTTAGTAATAATTCAGTCGTTAATTTTTCCTGTCCCAGCCGTTTTTCCAGTTGTGCAATGGCATGAATATGCTGCAAAAACCAGGTATTTATTTTAGTGAGCGTGTGAGCAGTTTCAACGGCGCCACCGTGTTTAAAAAATTGATAAAGCGCAAAGATACGCCGGTCAGTCGCAAATTCCATTTCTTTTTGTGGATCGGGAATAGGCTGCGGATAATCACTTAAGCAGGAAGCGCCGATATTTAACATACCAATGGCTTTTTGCAAAGCCTCAGGGAAAGAACGGCCAATACTCATTACTTCGCCGACACTTTTCATTTCAGTGCCAATCGTGCGGTCGGCCGCTTTTAATTTATGGGTATCCCAGCGTGGAATTTTAACTACGATATAATCCAGCGCTGGCTCAAAAAACGCGCAGGTTTTTTGCGTAACACTATTTTTTAATTCATATAACAAATAGCCCAACGCTAATTTTGCCGCGATAAAGGCGAGCGGATAGCCTGTTGCTTTTGAAGCCAGCGCACTGGAACGTGAAAGCCGCGCATTCATTTCAATCACACGATAATCCCCATTCTGCGGATTAATCGCATATTGAATATTACACTCACCCACAATATTAAAATGCTCCGCGACTTGCAGCGCCATATTACGCAACAATTGATGTTGCTCATTAGTTAAAGTCTGCGCTGGCGCAACCACAATACTTTCGCCTGTATGGACGCCCATCGGATCCAGGTTTTCCATATTACAAATCGTCAGCGAATTACCGGCGCTATCGCGAATGATTTCATATTCAAATTCTTTCCAGCCCAATAAATATTCTTCAATCAATATCTGCGGCGTAACAGCCAGACACTCCTGCGTACGCTGGCGCAAAATATCTGCATTTTCAATTTTGCCGGAACCCAGGCCACCTAATGAAAATCCCGAGCGCATCATAATCGGATAACCAATCACTTCCGCCGCTGCTAAAGCCGCCTCAACAGACGTCGCGCAAATACTTTTCGGCGATTTAATCCCAATACTTTCTAAACGCTCTTTAAACAGATCGCGATCTTCACTACAACGAATACTTGCAACACTCGTACCCAACACCGCAACATTATGTTGCTTCAGCACTCCCAACGTTTCCAATTGCAAACCCAGATTCAACGCCGTCTGCCCGCCAAACCCCAATAAAATCGCATCCGGTTTCTCCTGCGCAATAATCTGCGCAACCGTTTCAACATTAAGCGGCTGCAAATACACAATGTCCGCCATATTCTCATCCGTTTGCACCGTCGCAATATTAGGATTCACCAGGACTGTAATAATACCTTCCTCTTTCAGCGCTTTAATCGCCTGCGATCCCGAATAATCAAATTCCCCCGCCTGCCCAATCCGCAGCCCGCCGGAACCTAGAAGCAAAACTTTTTTACCAGTAAATCGCATATAAATTCTTATTTTAAATATTAAATGACGTTCATATATAAACGCTTGTTGTCTCAGTCAGAATAGGTTTTGTAAACCGTCTGCCGCATGGATGCGGCAGTCGAGCGTACAC
>JBEPVU010000296.1:0-2741 GCA_041690855.1 Gammaproteobacteria bacterium
AAGAGACAGCCTGACGCCTGTTGCCCAGAAGATGGTAGAACAGGTTAATCATGCCGATAATATTCTAACAGGCCGGAAAGTATTGATTATTGATGATGATATTCGTAATATTTTCGCACTGACCAGTGTGCTGGAACGCAAAGAGATGCAGATTATTTACGCTGAAAACGGCAAAGACGGCATTAAACTACTGCGCAAAACGCCGGATGTTGAAGTGGTGTTGATGGATATTATGATGCCGGGCATGGATGGCTTTGAGGCGATAAAATTAATCCGGCAAATGCCAAAATATAATCATCTGCCGATCATTGCCGTAACCGCCAAAGCAATGAAAGGCGATAGTGAAAAATGCTATGAAGCGGGCGCATCAGATTATCTCACTAAACCCGTGGATATTGATCAATTAATACCGACCTTGAGGTTCTGGCTGCATCGTTAATAAAAATAGGATAAATATGCCCATTTATCAGGAACAGACTAATATTTTACTGGTCGATGATAACGCTCATAATTTAACGACGCTGGAAGCTATTTTAAAAGACCTGCAGCAAAATTTAATTCGTGCCTATTCCGGTGAACAAGCCTTAAAGCACGCGCTGAAACAGGAGTTCGCGGTTATTTTAATGGACGCGCATATGCCAGGCATGGATGGCTTTGAAGTCGCGCGGCTATTACGTTCGCGCGATCGTACGCGTTATACCCCGATTATTTTTTTAACGGCTTTATATAAAGACGAATTAAATATGCAGCAGGGCTATGCCCTCGGCGCCGTGGATTATATTTTCAAACCGGTTGCCGAAGAAATTCTGCGCTCAAAAGTAAAAGTATTTGTTGATCTATTCAGCAAATCTACTTACGCACTTGCGATGCAGGAAGAATTAAAAAAACGCCGGCAACTGGAACAAGGATATAAACAACTGGCGCAGCAGACCCAGACCATTCTTGCTGCCGCTGCGGAAGGGATTTGCGGCGTTAATACCAAAGGCCGCATTACTTTCGCCAATCCGGCCGCCCTTGCTATTTTAAATACCCCGTTAACGGAACTTACGAATAGCACCTTACACGCTATGATTGGGTTAAATAAAAACGAATGGCAGCAGCATCCAATTTGCCAGGTATTACAGGGCGCTAATAAACGCTACAGTGCAGAGGCCGTTTTTTATCAAAAAGACGGCCAGCCTGTTCCAGTGGAATATACCGCCAGTGTAATCGAAGATAAACGCTCTCGTTATCAGGGCAGTGTGGTGGTATTTCGTGATATTACGGAACGTAAACAAGCCGAAGAAGCAGCGCGTAAACATCAGCAGCAACTGGAGTTAGCACAGGCGGCGCGCCTTAATACCATGAAAGAAATGGCGTCTGCGCTGGCGCATGAAGTGAACCAGCCGATTGCCAATATCGCCAATTATTTAAAAGGCTGCTTAAATCGCATCCAGCAGAATAATACAAACCAGGCAGAATTAATCGAAATTATGCAGCGTGCCGTACGGCAATCGGAACATGCGGGCGCCATTGTACATCGCATAAAAGATTTAGCCTGCAAAGGCAAATTATATTACGAAAAAATAAACTTAAATGCCGTCATTAAAGAAATTATTGAATTAATGGATCAGGAAATTCAAGTGGCGGATACCCATATCCAATTGGAGTTAACCACTCAAGTGTTTAAAGTGGAAGCCGATAAAATCCAACTTCAGCAAGTGCTAATCAATCTAATCCGTAATAGTCTGGATGCCATGCTGGCGGCGAATACGCCACAGCGGCAAATTTTTATTCAAACTAAATTTTTAAATAAAAAATTAGTGGAAATTAACGTCATTGATAACGGGCCGGGATTTACGCCAGAAATCGCGGCTAAACTATTTGATGCGTATTTTACGACCAAAGCTACCGGCATGGGCATGGGATTAAGCATTTCCCGTACGATTATTGAAGCCCATGGTGGTTGCCTGACCGCCCAACCAGCGCCCCAGGGAGGCGCCTGGTTTCAATTTGTTTTACCTTTTATGAATTTTGTTATTAAACAGAAACAGGTGTAACCATGAACAATACGAAACAACCCGTATCCTCTATCGTTTATATTGTAGATGATGATGTAGAGTGGTGTACGTCTTTAAAATGGCTATTAGAATCCATGCATTTAAAAGCGGAAATTTATCAAGATCCGCGTGCTTTTCTAAAAATTTATAATCCACAATGGCTGGGTTGCATCTTAATTGATATCCGTATGCCAGGCATGAGTGGTTTGCAAGTGCAGGAACAGTTGAATGATCTTGGCAATCAAATGCCGGTGATTATTATTTCCGGCCATGCGGATGTGCCGCTGGCGGTGCGCGCGATGAAAGCGGGCGCGTTTGATATGATTACTAAGCCCATTAATGAAGAACAACTGCTGGAACAGATTTACAAAGCCATTGAACAGGATAAGCGGCGGCAGCACACCGGCCTGAACCACGCAAAAGTAGCTGAGCGTTATGCCGCGTTGACGATGCGCGAACGAGAAGTTGTCCACTATATTCTACAGGGCAAACTCAATAAACAAATTGCTGCGGAATTAAATCTCTCCATTAAAACCGTTGAATCTCATCGTTCTCATGTCATGCAGAAACTCCAGATCAGAACTCTGGCGGATTTATTTAAAATCAGCGCTTTATTGAAATTAGATAAGCAGGATCTGGCTGTCAATTAAGATCAGGGTAAACCCTGATACTTTTCAGCCAATCCCTGAGAAAATTAAGATT
>JBEPVU010000297.1:0-2734 GCA_041690855.1 Gammaproteobacteria bacterium
CGTTTAAAAGTGTTAATCTTTGGGGTATCCCGCCGGCGCGCCTAATCCACCCTACCAGGAGTTATATAAATAATTCTCGGGTTCTTAAGGGTTTATTATCTAATAAACTATTAATGGCCAGGCGTAACAGGCGCCTGGCGTCGTGTAACTGATCTTTTTCAGTCAGTTCTTCGTGATGCAAGGCTAATAAGCTTGCGCCTGCAAACACATTCGCTTGTGTGGTTTTATTGGCGCAAGGTAATAGCCCTTGTATAGGATCAAAGTAATAATGCTGCTCGGGTAAAATATTATTATCGGTATGGGCTATTTTATTTAATTGCAGCGCATAGCCTAATTCTAGCAATAGCCGCTTTTCAAACAAGCGTAAAGTAATCTGCGGCTGGTTTTGCTGTAAGCCAGTAAGCGCTTGCTGATAAGCCGTAAATAAGCCGGGATGGGCATCATGGCGATGCAGCAATCGCATTAATAATTCGTTTAAATAAATACCGCAGATTAAAGCGTTGCCGGTTAAATAATGCGGCCTGCCGTTACTTTCAACCGCTGATAAATTCATTAATTCTGTTCTGCCCTGCCAGGATAATAACAACGGCACAAACTGCTGCAATACCCCTTTAAAACGCGATTTAGGCCCACGCGCACTGCGAGCAATCGCATTAAAACGGCCATAGTCGCGCGAAAAGATGTCTAATAATAAGCTAGTATCACGATAAGGGCGTGTATGGAGAATATAGCTGGGCTGAATAAAAATTAATTGTCGCATATTTTGGTTGATTTATTGGTAAATACGCTATTTATTTTCATTATATCCCAAACTACGCAGTGCTTTTTCATCGTCTGACCAATTTTCTTTTACTTTTACCCAGACTTGCAAAAACACTTTATTAGCAAATAATTTTTCCATATCCAGCCGTGCAAGTTTGCCTATCACTTTTAAGGTCTGACCGCCTTCGCCGATAACAATGGCTTTCTGGCCGTCTTTTTCTACCCAGATAGTGGCGTAAATATGCAATATATTTTCCTGGTGTTTAAATTCATCAATCTCAACCGTGAGTGAATAAGGAATTTCCTGATGTAACCGGCGCATTAATTTCTCGCGGATAATTTCAGCTGCCAAAAAGCGATCATTGCGATTCGTTAATTGATCGGCCGGAAAAAGATGTGGATTTTGCGGCAATAATTTAGCGACTTCTGCTTCTAATTCCGGAACATTACTACCATTTTGCGCGGACAGTGGAATAATCTGGATAAAATTTATTTTTTCACTTAATTTTTGTAAATGCGGCAACAATTCTGCTTTCTGCTTGATTTGATCAACTTTATTCACGACTAAAATAATCGGTTTATCCGCATTTTTTAATTTATTGCAAATCCATTCATCTTCATCTAACCAGCGCAAACCTTCTACCAGCCAGACAATAACATCAACGTCTTTCAGCGTGTGCAAAGCAGTTCGGTTCATATAGCGATTGATAGCGCGTTTCACATTTTTGTGTAATCCAGGCGTATCAACATAAATAACTTGCAGGGTATCCTGCGTTTTAACGCCAAGGATTTGATGACGGGTTGTTTGTGGTTTGTGAGAAGTAATACTGATTTTTTCGCCGAGAATACGATTTAATAGCGTGGATTTACCGACGTTAGGACGACCAATAATGGCAACGTAGCCACAAGATGTGTGTTGTGTTTTCATAATTACTTAATATCACCCTAGAAAGAATTTATACCAAACGCACTTAGGTTTTGTGTATTTGAATCTCCTCCCCCTTCAAGGGGGAGGATTAAGGTGGGGGTGATCTAAGCTAAACAGCAGCCTTTTGATCACCCCCATCCTAACCTTCCCCCTTGAAAGGGGAAGGAATAATATGCAAATTCTAAGGAGAAGTCGTATAAATTTAACCTTCAACTCTTTTCTAAAATATCTAAAATTTTCTGGGCAGCGTCTTGTTCGGCGCGGCGGCGACTGCTGCCAATGCCGGTTGCGGCTACTTTCATACGATCAATACGGCATTCAATACTAAATATTTGCTGATGTGAGGCGCCATCAATCAACAAAATTGTATAAGCGGGCAACGGAAATTTTCTGGCCTGCAAATATTCCTGTAAACGGGTCTTGGCGTCTTTCATGCCTGGCGCTTCTGAGAAATCATTTAATCGCGTTGCATACCAATTTAACACGCAGGGTTCACAGGCGGGCAAACCACCATCCAGATAAATAGCGCCCAGCACGGCTTCCATGGCATCCGCTAAAATAGACGTACGTTCAGAACCGCCCGTTTTTAATTCGCCAGCGCCCAGGCGCAAATACGCACCGAGATCAAATTCCTGCGCCAACACCGCCAAGGTATCGCCACGTACTAAATTAGCCCGTTGACGGCTTAACTCACCCTCGCGCGCTTCCGGGTAGGAACGAAATAAATAAGCCGTAATAACAAAATTTAAAATCGCATCGCCCAGAAACTCCAGGCGCTCATTATTTTTACCACGATAGCTGCGATGGCTTAAGGCATCCTCTAACAAACCAGGTTCTTTAAATTCATAACCTAATTTTTGTGTCAGTGTTTTAATTGAATTTGATTTCGCCATAAATAAATTGTATTAATGAATCTGCGTTCCTATATGTGACCAGCGGATATTAGTCTGATCACTGTTCCAACTAAACCAGACAAAGATAGCTTTACCTACTAAATTCTGTTCCGGCACAAAACCCCAGTAACGGCTGTCATTACTATAGTCC
>JBEPVU010000298.1:0-2682 GCA_041690855.1 Gammaproteobacteria bacterium
AATTGAAGATTGAGAAGTTTCTTCTTCCTTTTCTTTGCTATCTTCTATTTCTTCAGCTTTTTCTTCCTTTCCCTTGCTACCTTTTACTTCTTCAGCTCCTCCTCGCATGTTTTTTTGAGTCGTTTTACGCATAAATTTCACCTATATCAGTTTGAACTGTATTCTATTCCAAAGTATAGTCGATAAATTGCCAACCGCTTGGTAAGGTCATTTTTTGTTTGGCAAAAATTACTTTTTTAGTAAGGTTGGTTGAGGCTAGAGAAACGCTCCTTATAAACCTTTAGGAAAATTCAAGAGGGATATTTAAGTGTAACTATTCACAGTATTTTTAACCTTTTGAAAAATAATGGTTAATTTTAGCCAATGTTTATTTCTTAATAATTAGATTAGTTTCTTTTAAATTTAATAGATTATGTTTATAAGAATAGTAATATTTAATTTTTGACGCATGTCGTGGGGAGCAAAAAATTATTTTCTCCTTCTCCAGAAACCGAACAACTTCAAGCGCTACAACGATTAAATCTTCAAAAGGTGAAGAAATTTATTAAAAAAAGGATGAATGTTAATCAAGCTTTCACCGAAACCCAATTAAAACCGCTGCATTTTGCTGTAAATTGTAACGGCAAAACGGAGTTATTAATTAGACTATCTTTTGCAGCAGCCTGATATAGAAAACGCTTTTTTAGATAGATTGGAATCTGCTATTAAGGAACGTGAATCCCTGTTAAAAGCTAATCCTATAGTCCTTGATAGCACAGAAAAGGCTAAGATTATGGCAAATAGCCTCTCTTATTGTGCTATAACAAATAAACCATCAGGGTTATCATCGCGAATTAATCCTTTTAAAAAAAGAAAAAATGAAGAACATATAGAATTACTAATAACTTCACCGAGTTTTAATAATAGTTCTAATAAGCTTCATAATAATTAAAGCAACTCATAAGAGTTCCCTCACCCGCCGCTTTGCGGCGGCCTCTCCCGCTGGAGAGGCGAAAATGCGGGGTTTAACAAACGTCCGTCAAACCACAGGGATTATCTTCGTGTCCCTTCTCCACCTGAATGGTTACATGATGGATTTTAAAATCGTGCTGCAGGATATGATTGATCTCAATATAATCCGCATCCGATAACACCTGTTCCGGCATGACCAGATGCACCGTTAAAGCCGTTTCCTGTGTACTCAATCCCCAGATATGTAAATCATGCACGGCCTGCACGCCTTCAATGCCGTTTAAATAATATCGCACGCCCGCTAAATCAATACCGTGTGGTACAGCGCCTAAAATTAAATTAACAGAATCGCGCAATAAGCCCCAGGTACCTGCTAAAATCACTATTACGATTATAATACCCGCTAACGGATCCAGCCATGACCATTGCGTCCACAAAATAATAGCGCCGGCAATTACCACGCCCAGCGAAATTAACGCATCATACGCCAGATGGAGATAGGCGCCTTTAATATTTAAATCTTCCCCTTTGCCACGCATAAACAGCAAAGCCGTACCACCATTAATTATAATGCCAATAAAAGCCACGATCATCACCGTCATTTCATGCACTGCAACCGGATGAATTAATTTGTTAATCGATTCATAAATAATAATCGCCGACGTTGCCACTAATAACAAAGCATTCGCTAAAGCCGATAAAATAGTGGTTTTTTTATAACCGTAGCTATATTTTTCACTCGCCTCACGCTTTAACAGCCAGCTTGCGCCCCACGCCATTAATAATCCTAAGACATCCGCCAGATTATGCCCCGCATCCGCCAACAAGCTCATAGAACTGGCTGAAACAGCATATATCACTTCTATCACGACAAACGCAAAATTCAATAACGTTGCCACTGCAAAAGCGGTATTAAAGTTGCTCGGCGCATGGGTGTGATCATGCGCAGCGTGATGATCGTGTGAGTGAGTATGTGCCATAAAATTATTTTATCTATTGCTATTGATTGACCACCTCAACACCTTTAGGCGTTATGAAGCGGAATACTGTATTATTTAAGGGCGGGTTAACAATCACCCGTGAAAAATTAATCAAGGTTTCCTGGCCTAAATTATCGATTAAACGCATTTGCTGCAATTGGTTTTGTTTAAAACTGAGATAAACCGTATTAAACAAGGTATCTTTTTTACGCGGCGTTAATTTAAATGTCTGCTTATTATCATTACCGGTTACAGTATTCACAGTAAAATCCTGTGTTAAGGAAATAGCAGAACCCTCTAACAACATGGCAGGCGAACCCGTATGGACGGCATGTTGATTCTGCACCGTTACCTGTTGCAATTCTTCATCGTAAAACCATAATTTCTGGCCATCGGCAATTAACAATTGATGGGAAGGATTGCGAGTGTCCCAACGGAATTTACCAGGACGGGATAAAGCCATGGTGCCACTGCTCTGCTGCATGATTTGCCCGTGACCATCCTGCACCGTTTGCGCAAATTGCGCCTGCATTCCCTGCAAATTATTTAAAATAGCGGCAAGCTGCTGGGTGGGTGTAGCGGCGAATACCGTTAAAGGTAAAAAGAATATAAACGCTATTGCTATTACTAGGTTTTTCAAAATATTTTTTTGCATTGTTTTTTTCCAGAAATCAAAATTTAATTACTATTTTATTCATAACTGTCATATTGTCATCCTGAGGAACGTAGTGACGAAGGATCTCCCAATGAC
>JBEPVU010000299.1:0-2651 GCA_041690855.1 Gammaproteobacteria bacterium
GCGCTAGTCCATGCCTCTGGCATCTTACCAAACATTTCTTCATAAGCCAGCATGCCGCTTAAGAAAAAATCATGCAAAACCACCACACCTGGATATTGCCGCAACAAGCTAAGCATATGACTATGAAAGGGACTGTTACCAAATTGATAAATAATTCTATCGTAGCAAGCGCCATTCTCTTCAAACCAACTGACTGAACGTTGCATCAACGTAGCTAGCGCAGGCAAAAGCTCAACATGAGCCTGGTCGGTCACTAATTCAATTTCAAAATATTCCATTAAGTCTGGCAATAACTCGACACAGTAATCAGCAATGCCCGTTTTTTCTGGCGGTAAAGGTGAAACAAATGCAAGACGGGGCTTCCTAGTTTTCAATGTCTCTAAATTTATGCTTTCTGTGACTGCAATATTTGCAGCAAGTGTTTCGAGCGTCTGTAACGCGCGTTTGGCTGATTTATCCCAGGAAAATTTTTTAACTTGTTCTAAAGCATGCGCTCGCAATCGTGCACAAAACGCTTTGTCACTTAACACTTGTTCTATTTTATCTGCGATAGATTGGGGCGAATTTGGATCAAATAACGCTTCATTGCAGCCGATCGCTTCAGGAATGCTAGAACTATTAGAACCAATGACAGGAACACCACAGGCCATTGCTTCTAATATAGGCAAACCAAAACCTTCTTGTTTAGAGGGAAAAACAAACAATGCCGCCAGATTATAAAGTAAAACCAGTTCATCCTCCGCCACATAACCTGTCATAATAAGCGAATCGATATCGAGGCCAGTGCGTGCGCGAATTTTCTCCAGTTCCCTTTCTTCCGTTTCACACATTTTACTCGTTATTACTAATTGGTAGCTCTCACGCAATTTAGCGGGCAATAAAGTATAAGCAATAAATAAGCCTTCCAGATTCTTGCGTATATCAAAACCGCCAGGTACAGAGAGAATTATTTTTCGAGTAATTCCATAACGTTCACAAAATGCTTTTTTTTCTGCTGGAGAAAAAGGCCGGGGCTTGAAATCTGAATACACTGCGCTTGAAATATTAACAATTTTTTCTGGCGCCAATCCTAATTTTTCAATAACGCTTTGACGGGAATAATCTGAAATAGCAAGTAAAAGACCAGCACTCTTTAATGACTCCAGCTTGTCATTATAATATTTTTTTTGTAAAGAGGTTGGAAGATAAATAGTAGGATTTAGAAGTGGAACTAGATCATACAGAATAACTGCTATATTAACGCCTGTGCAAAATGTGCCAATAGAGGTTACGGCATTATCGCTATATCCTTCAAAAAGACTTGTGACTAGCACCACATCTGCTTGCCATTGTTGAATAAAATGTTCACGGATTTTTTCAGCCACACACGTTCGCCACTTATTAGCAGGTTCAGATTCTGCTATGGGTGCTGGAATATCAAACACATGAATATTTTCGGGTGCTATTAATCCATACATGCACTTACGTATCTCTAATATGCTTTCGGGAAAGGCTGCATTTAGGAGCAAGCTTATTTCATGGCTAGCCGCATTGCGGATCAAGGCAAGCACCAATGATAATGAATAGCGGCCAATTCCACGATATCGACTCGCAGACTGTGCTCCCTGTAAATCAATTAGAATACGCATTATTTTTTCCCCCTTCCTTTTCTTTTTATAGCTTTTTTCAAATCCTGATAGATATCTACACCCCGTGATGAAAGATTATCTCTAGTGGGTAAGGCGTTATTTTCCTCTGAATTAAATACAATTTGATAGTTGAATGGTAAGCGATCCATTAAGCCCAATCGTATCGTCATCTGGCGCAAACGACTTTTAAGATAGGGATATTGAGTAAGTTTATGTGATACCCATTTTTTTAATTCAGCTTTAAGTAAAAGCATGCGCATTAATCTTAATGTTAACGGCGCTATCTGTTTTAATAGCGCTAATAGCCTGTGTGCTACTCGTATGGAGTAAATAGGTAACTTTGGTAAATTTTTCAAGATCCGTCCTATTTTACGTAATGGCGCCGTAACCCGCCAGGATGTGCTACTGTAAATAGCTTGAATTTGCTTGTTAAATACGTCAGCGGTTGCCCACCAGTAATGTACTGCGTAGTTAGGTTTCGTTATCTTTTGCTTATTTACTATCTCAAGTTCATTTTGCAGGATCTGAATCTGAGAATTCAGTTGAATATTGCGTTGATTAGTGATATTAAGCGTAAAAATTAATTTTTCAACTTTAGCTAATTCAGTATGACACCATTGAATATGGGTTTTTAACTGTTTGTCATAGTGCTCAGCTAATGTTAATAAACGAGTACCGTACTCACGCGTAAACGGTGCGTCAAATAACCGATAAACCGCTGGCTCTGCTTTTTTTTGTGCAATAACGCCATAGTCAGGGCTTACATTTTCAAAAACACTGCGCAAGCTAATTTCCTGCTTTTCCAGCGTATCGAGCTGTTCCTGCAAAAATATAGTTTTTACTCGCCCGAACTTCGCATATTCTACTAGAAATGATAATAACGATGCGGGTACAGGCCGTTGATGGGTAGGATCTAAATAGAAACTTGAAGTGCCGACCAATAAATTTTCAGAATTTGGCGTTTCCATTATGAGTAAGCCACCCGGCTTCAAAACCCGATACGCTGCTTCAACTAACTGGCAC
>JBEPVU010000300.1:0-2651 GCA_041690855.1 Gammaproteobacteria bacterium
CAATAAAGTAGTCAAAACGGTAGGAATGACTATTAGTACTGCTAGTATCTGGCCAATGTTTAAATTTGGTTTGGTTCCTGTTTTAATCGCAGGCAAGGTTGTGGGTTTAGCTTCAAATCCAATTGGCTGGGGCATCGCTACTGCCCTTGCTGTTACGTTGATAGGAATAGGCACTTATAAACTTTATGCCAGACAAAAATTAAGAAAACTTCAACGCAAAAAAGCCCACACTTTAGTAGATAATGCAATTGACCCTGAAGCCACTTTAAAAATTGATTTAAATGACATTAAAAATCAAGCTAAACTTGAATTAACACATAATTTTGATCAAATGCTTACAGATAAAAATATACAGTTAGAAAAAAATTCTCCTGAATATACTAAAAAGCTGCAAGATTATTTATATAAAGGCAGCCGATGGGAGAGAGTTAAAGCCGTATTCGGTGGTGGCTCTCCGCTTGGCCGCGCTCAGTCTAAAGCGATAAATGAGGCCATACAAAAACAATTTGACGAAAGAGCTGATGAAATCTCAGGATATACTCATAATCAGAGCGCACTTAACACTAAAATCAATAGTATTATAGACTATAAATACAGAATATTTGGATTTGGTATAAAACCGCTAACTCCAGATGCAAAATTAAAAATTGCACGTGAAGAATATTTAAAATACGGAACATCACGTTATGATCTTGTTCCTAACAATACATTAGAAGCAGAAAAAGCCAAGTTTAATGATAGTGAGAAAGGGCAAAAATTAATGGCTTTAAAAGAACATACCGAACAACTTTCAAGCGACTATGGCCGCGACTATTATCAAAAAACCAAGAAGGTTCACGAACTTGCCAGAGACCCTGAATTTAATCCTATACACTACTATTAGGATTAGACACTGCATTCAATGCCAGCCAGCGTGAAATTAAGCGTGCCTATAAAGCAAAATTAAGTAAGAAAGAAGACAAAGATATCCAGAATAATATTCAATATGCATATGATTGCTTAAGCGATAAAAAACACAGAGAACGCTTTGATATAACTTTTGCTGCATATCATAATATTAAGTTGTACGGCATAATACGCGGAAATAAACCCAACAATAGCCCAATAACAGATCTTCAGATACTTAAAGAAACTTACAATGTAACCAAAAATACTTTGAAAGCTATTCCTACAAATAAAACAGACCTGCAAGAATTAGAATGGGCATACAATTTATTAAAAGATCCAGCCAATCTTGCACGCTATGAAAAACAACAGGAAATAAAAATAGCCTATGATGCTAAATTAAAAAAGAAAAGATTGTATAACAATGAAGATAATAGCGATCATATGTCAACCTATGAAACATTGTTGAGTCTTAAGAGTGATTCAGCGCCCAATAATAATTCCAATCTAGCAAATAAAGCGGCGTTAAATGAAGCTTATTGGAAGAAAACAACTGAATCATATACTCGTGCTGGAAAAGAACAAAACGAAAAAAGAAAGAATATAAAGGGTACTACTGACCCTCAGCGTATTGCTGGACGACTTGTCCGTGAAGGAGGCGCAAGAATTCTGAAAAATCGTCCCTAAAATAAACATGATTGACGGATTCCCTACCACGCGCAGCTTGCGAGCATGGTAGCGTGCCGCAGCGACAACAAGACCCCGAGCCACAGAATTAACGACAAGCACGAAAAATGTATCACTTGCGCAATTTCCAAGTGGAAATAATATAACCTCTGCATTTCCTCCAACCTCCTAATCTAACAAAAAAACCAAGCATTACTTGACCTTCAAGGTACTGCCATGGAATAAAAATTAATCAAACATTCATTCAATTAATTGTATAATACCTGTGTACTCAATAAGGAAATAAAGATTTTTAATAGCTTGGATTAACGAGACTATTTTTATACTTATAACCTTTGGAGGGCATTATGTTGCAAGAAGAAGAAAAAGAAAAAACATCAGATGATCAAGAATTTAAAAACCTCGTCTCAATAGAACAACCTGCAATGATCATTTCATTGGATAGCATTGATGAAGATGGCAGAAAACTTCTTAAAAAAAAATCCTTTACCACACAAGAAATTAATGACCTCATAGAAACCTTACTATTCCCCGCACAACTAGCGATAGGATTGACAGCAGCTACCGGAGCTAGCATTTTGTCTAAAAACTTAAATGTAATACAAAAATCTATTGCATCCACTGCCGCCGGCGCAGGTGGTTTTGCCCTAAGTTTTATAATCATAGCAATTGCAATGGAAATATGGCGAAAAGAAAAAATTCGCAACAAAACTAATCAGGAATTAATGAGAGGATACGCTGATGGAAAATTGGATTGGACAAACCTATCTGAACAAGATCAAAGAGAAATCATTGGATTAGTGAAATTAAACATCAAGCAAATTTTAGGATTGGCCACTAAATTATTTTTCGTCGCAGGCGTAGCATTTGGTACTTTTAGCTATTTGAATGCAAGCCTTCCCATAGACAATAGCAACTTCACGCAGTTGGCAGGCAAAACAGGCGTACTTATGCTATCGACTGAAAGCATCTTATATAATCTTGCACAGCGTACTGGTTTTCCGTTCTCGCATACCGCCTATACTAACATTACCCTAACCTTCGGTGGATTAGTATTAGCCGCCCATCCTGTGTTAAAC
>JBEPVU010000301.1:0-2644 GCA_041690855.1 Gammaproteobacteria bacterium
GCATTGCCTCGTACAATACTGACGCCGTTTTTTATAATTTCACGTGCTGTTTGCGTACGGTAGGGGGTAGCGCCAGCGCCAACGGGATCAAATATAACAGGCAGAGGCTTCTTATTTGCTAAGTGCTGCGCATATTTTATGCTGTCGATCCATCCTTCATCTAAAGTTCCAATATTTATGACTAGCGCATTTGCTATTTGAATTATTTCGGCTAATTCATTTTTTGAGTGCGCCATAATCGGTGACGCACCTATCGCAAGCAGGCTATTGGCTATAATTTGCATAGTAACAAAGTTGGTGATGTTATGAATGAGTGGCTTTTTAGTACAAAGTAAGGCTAAATAATTAAAAATAGAGGTGGAGTCTAAATTATAAGCGCTGTTCTTCATTTTGCTTACCTTTTTAAGTGATGAATATAGGTAAGCTTAAGAAGAAATAAAATATATCTCTGCTTCACAGCTCCCTACGCTGGTATTAACCAGATCAGGTTATAAGGGTCGAGCAGTGGCTCTCTCAGCTTCCATTAGAAGCACCCCTGGTGATCAATAGTATTAAAGCCTCGGATACATTCATTTGTCAAATATTTTCTTAAATCAACTTTCGATAATCCACTGCCGATTCTGGCTAGCCCATTGGTTTTGCAATTGCTATCATCATTTACTATCGCTCCGGAACCCGAATGGATTTCCAGCAACTGATTTAGAGCTGCAAAAATGGATTCCCTGGCGAGCCTATGGCGCTATTCTACTCTGGAATTTATTATTGGAGGACAAAATATGAAAGATACAAAAACCTATTTATCTTTACCTGAAGATGCCATTTATGATGAGATGAATTCACCCGTGGGGAATTTAACTATTATCACTTCATCTCAGGGCCTCCACGCTATTTTATGGGACACCGACCGCAAAAGTCAGACGTTTGAGAAAACGATGAAGAGCCTGAATCAATCTAAGCATGAAAAAACAATGGTAAAAACCCAAAAACAACTCACCGAATATTTTCAAGGCAAAAGAAAAATATTCGATTTACCACTCGTGCTACGCGGCACGGATTTTCAAATAAAAACCTGGCAGCAATTGCTTAAAATACCTTACGCAACAACGATTTCATATGCCGAACAGGCCGAAAAAATCGGCGACAGAAATAAGGCACGCGCGGTTGGCATGGCTAATGGACGCAATCCCATTTCAATCGTTGTTCCTTGTCATCGCGTGGTCGGTAGCAATGGCCATCTGGTTGGCTTTGGCGGCGGCCTTGAGAAAAAGGCTTATCTTTTGCAGTTAGAACAACAATGGTAATATATTTAAACATCAATCAGGATAAATAACGTATGCAAAAAGAAATTGTCGAATATCGGGAAATGAAACTGATAGGTTTAAAGACGAGAACCTGCAACGCAGATGAGTTTAAACCAGAAACAGCTAAACTCGGCGCTATAGTGGGTAGATACTGGCAGGAAAAAATCGCAGAAAAAATACCTAACCGTAAAAATCCTGGTATCACATTAGTGGGGTATTTTAATTACGCCAGTGATGAATATGGAGAATATGATTATTTAATGGGCGAGCAGGTAACATCACTGGATGAAATACCGGAAGGATTAACTGGCTTAGTAGTGCCTGCAGGACAATACCTGAGAATTACTTCTGCAACAGGTAAAATTCCGCAGATTATTGCTGAAACCTGGCAGCAAGTCTGGCAGGCAACCATTAATAAAGAACTTGGCGGACAACGTAAATACCAGGTTGATTTTGAAATATATGATCAACGCGCTAGTAATCCTGCGGCGGCTGTGTTTGATATTTATCTGGGGATTTTGGTAGTGTTTAAATAAGTGTGTCAGCTTTCTTAACTTGTTATTATTCTATAACTTTGGAGAGCTGACTAAAATGTTAAATAAAAAGATTGATTTAAATAATTTTGATTTTGAGCAATTTAAAAAAGAAGCCATCGATAGATTGAAGTCCGGTGAGTCCTTGACCGGGAAAGAAGGCATCCTCACCCCCCTGCTTAAAGAAATCCTTGAAGCAGCATTAGAAGGTGAAATGGACGCCCACCTGTCAGAGTGCCGAGCAGCCGGCCTGCCCAACCGCCGCAATGGCAAGCTTCAAAAGACCATGAAAACCGGCACAGGGACTTTTGAGTTAACAACGCCCCGCGAATGCCTTGGTAAAATTAATTTATTGCGCCTGTCAAAAAATCCTAGCGAAATGGAACCAGCCGATTTATTTTGACGGACGTTTAAATTTGGGACTGAGATAATTCATGCTGACACACTTTAATGAACGCTCTCGAGAAGACAGGTCTCTTGAGCAGTTTTTTATTTAATTTTTGTAGATGTAGTTAATTGATCGCTTACTTTTATTTAATAACCTAAAAATGATTGTCGCACTTGGATCTAGAATGCGCCAGCCGCCAGTAATGGGGTGAATTTAAGGCGCGGTTTTATTATTCTTAAGTTTCATCTCTCGGCGCTTGCTCTCTTATTTTCTTAGCTTTGGACTTCATTCACCATCTTCATCTTGAAAATATAATAAACAACCTATATACTGTATCTAAACGGTATACAGAATTTTAGCATGATTAAAAATTGGCGACATAAAGGCTTAAAGAAGTTTTATGAAACTGGAAACAAAGCAGG
>JBEPVU010000302.1:0-2621 GCA_041690855.1 Gammaproteobacteria bacterium
GGATTACGCGCCTGCTGGCGCTAATCCACCCTACATTTAATGCTCCTCAGGATGAGAATTAATAATTATAGGTTTATTTATGAATATACTTAAAAAAACAGCGGGTATTACTACTTTCTCTCTGGTGATGCTCATTACGGTGGCTATTGATAGTATACGGAACTTGCCGGCAACCGCTTTATTTGGCACTGCTTTGATTTTCTTTTTTATTTTTTCTGCTATTACCTTTTTAATTCCAACGGCTTTAGTCTCGGCTGAATTAGCCGCCGCATGGCCTGAACAAGGCGGGATTTATCATTGGGTAAGATTAGCCTTTAATGAAAAAATTGCTTTATTAGCGATCTGGCTGCAATGGATTAATACGATGGTGTGGTATCCCACGATATTATCATTTCTGGCAGGTACGCTGGCTGAATTAATTAATCCGGCTTTAGCGCAAAATAAAACTTATCTGGTGAGTGTTATTTTAATTACCTTCTGGGCATTAACGATCATTAATTTAAAAGGCGTTAAAATCTCCGCTAAATTTGCCAGCGTGTGCGCCATTTTTGGTATGGTCATTCCCATGGCTTTTATTATTACATTAGCCGCTATCTGGTTATTCCTGGGCAAGCCTTTGCAAATTCACTTTACGGCGCAGGATATGTTCCCTTCGCTGGGACATTCGGAAAATTGGATATCGCTAACCGCTATTATGGCCGCTTTTTTAGGCATGGAATTATCCGCCGTGCATGTTAATAATGTTAACAATCCACAAAAAACCTTTCCTAAAGCACTACTCTATTCGGTTATTTTTATTTTAATCACTATGATTGGCGGTTCATTAGCCATTGCATTTGTATTGCCCGCTAAGCAAATTGGTTTAGTCAATGGCACCATGGAAGCTTTTGCAGAATTTTTAAACGCGTATCATTTGCACTGGTTATTACCGATTGTAACGGTAATGATTTTAATCGGCAGTTTTGGCAGTGTTATTAACTGGGTCATTTCACCCGCTAAAGGTTTATTACAGGCAGGCCAGCAAGGTTATTTACCTGCTTTTTTACAGAAAGAAAATCAATATGGCGTAGCGGGTAATTTATTAATTCTGCAGGCCCTATTAGTCAGTGTTGTCTGTGTGGCCTTTTTATTAATGCCTTCTGTCAATGGTTCTTACTGGTTACTCACAGATTTAAGCACAGAATTATATATGCTGATGTATGTTTTACTCTTCGCCGCGGCAATTTATTTAAAATACAAATATCCTGCACAAAAGCGGCCGTTTGCAATTCCTGGCGGTCATTTTGGCATGTGGATAGTAGGCATCTTAGGTTTAATAGGCTGTGCAATCACCTTTATCGTAGGATTTTTTCCGCCCAGTGATATTAATGTTGGCGGCACGCTACATTATGAAATTGTTTTTACCACAGGGATTATTGCCATGATATTGCCGGTATTCTTGTTTTATAAGAAAAGATTTGTGTAGACGGAACTGTATTTCGCCTCTCCTAAACCCTTTCTTCATACAGCATCTCTTTTTTATGCGTAATGGTTAACCAGATAACTAACGCTATGATAATCGCTAACGTTATCAGACTGGTTGTTCCATCACCAAGGCCTAATCCACCATGCGATACGGGTTTACCCAGTAAATCAGCGCCTGCAGCGCCAAAAGGCCGTGTTAATATATAAGTAATCCAAAACAAAGCTATTCTGTTGAGTCTAAATAAATAAAGCGCAAGAGGAATAATAATAATCACTGCGCCAAATACCAAGGTCGCATCCAGATAACCCAGTTTAAAGGTATCTGCGACTAGGTCACCGGCAGCCGTTCCTAAAGCAAACGTGAAAAAAATTACAGACCAGTAAAAAAGTTCGCGTTTTGTGGTGTGTACGGTATGTACGTCTAGTGTTTTTTCGCTTGCATACCATAGACCCAACATAGCTAATAACAAGATAGTAAAACTTATTGTGGATACCATTAAGGGAACGCCAAGATGATGCACGCCATCTGCCAGCATTGTGCCAAAAACAGCAACCAGGATGATCACTGTCCAATACATCCAGGGAACATATCGTTTAAATCGTATTTGTATCACGATTGAAATGAGCAGCAGTAAAAAGGCTGCAACGGTGGCATAAAGGCCAAAACGATGTCCAAAAAAATCGGCAGAGGCCTCTCCAACCGTAGTAGAAATAATTTTAATCACCCAGAATAAAAAGGTGATATTAGCTACTTTATTGAAGAATACACCCTCTTTTGTTTGCGCTAATGATCTCATGCTCACCCCATCATAAAGAAGTTTGTTATCCGATTGGTATATCAATTATTGCTGCTGCATCATTCGTATCTTAGTAAAGTAAACAGCACAACAACATAACCGATTGACAAGGCAACATAAAACCCCACCATAGGCAGCATGGAAGTCGTGTTAAATAAGCTGGCGATATAACTGGTGATAAATGTGGTTAACACAAATAAACATCCCATTACTGCACTTGCCGCACCGGCGGACTCTCTAAATAATATCATGCATTTTCCCATGCCATTAGGAAATATCATGCCGCCGCAATAAAACAATAAAAAGCTGGGAACGGTAATTAACCAGATATTCATTTTAATAAAAAACACGGCCATAAAT
>JBEPVU010000303.1:0-2620 GCA_041690855.1 Gammaproteobacteria bacterium
TAAGTTGCGTTTGACTGCTCCACGGCGCAGTCAATTGAGACGTTAACACTAAGCAAATAACAAGCCGGTAGTGGGGTTGAATGAAAAATTGAAAAATGGAGGATTTTAATGAGTATTAAACACGATTTACAACATTCAATTAAGGTATTACTAAAGCGTAATTGCGAAGGTTCTTTTTCGACCCAAGCTTCCCGTAAGCGGATATTATTGCGATTTGCAGAGGATTTGGTTTCATTGGGCTATGGTCTGCGCGATATTCAAGGGCTTAAAGGCAAGCACGTTAGTGCGACCGTGCAATATTGGCAAAATAATCATTTGGCGAATGCTACGGTAAAAAATAGAACAGCGGCTTTAAGGTATTTATGTGAAAAGCTGAACAAAATAAATATTGTTCCGAGCAACGATCAATTAAATATTGGTAAAAGACATTATAAACCCACCACTAATAAAGCAATTCATAATCCTGATTTTAGCCGCATTACGGATGCTAATACGCGGATTTCTTTAGAGTTGCAGCGGGTATTTGGTTTACGGCGTGAAGAAGCCATTAAAATAAAACCGCATTTGGCGGATAAAGATACTGTTCTGGAATTATTTCCCTCCTGGTGTAAAGGCGGCCGTGGCCGTTTTGTTCCGATTGCAACGCAAGAACAACGTTATTGGCTGGAACAGGCAAAAATTGCTGCTGGAAAAGAAGGTTGCTCTTTAATCCCCAACAATAAAAGTTACATCAAGCAACTTTATGTTTATGAAAAACAAGTCAGTAGGGCTGGTTTAAAAAATCCTCACGGCCTACGTCATGCTTATGTGCAACAACGTTATGAAGCTTTAACAGGTTGGAAAGCGCCAATTGACGGTGGACCGACTTTTAAAGAATTAACACCTGAGCAAAAAGCGATTGATCATCGTGTACGTATGATTTTAACCGAGGAATTAGGCCATGGGCGTAAACAAATTTTGGTCAATTATTTAGCGAGGTAAGTGATTATGTAAAGCACTCTTCAAAAACTTAAAGGGGTAGTATTTATGTAGAATAATGTGACGCTATGTTCTACCCAAAAAGCAGAACATAGCATTTCCATATCACTGCCCAACCATCCGTAGCTGGATGAACTTAATGTAATCATTTCTCAGCATAAGGTCTACAGCTTATGGCGGAACATTACGTACGCTATCGCTTACAAACAATTAAACCTAGTTAACTATTAAACTAGGCTGCTTTCAGTTGCACGGATTTAGTTTCATTGGCCAAAGAATCCAGATAATCCGACCAATGCTGCATCATTTTACGCCGTTCAGGTAGATACTCAGCGTGATTATAAGCAGCACGCACTGAATTACGCTCAGCGTGTGCGAGTTGCCGTTCAATAGCGTCAGAATTCCATCCTTGTTCATTTAAAAGCGTTGAAGCCATACTGCGAAATCCATGACCTGTCATTTCATCACCAGTATAGCCAAGCCGTCTAAGGGCTGCGTTGACTGTATTTTCTGACAGGGGACGACTGGCTGTACGGATGCTTGGGAAAACATATTTTCCATCACCGGTCAGAGGCTGTAGTTCAAGCAGTATAGAGATTGCTTGCCTGGAGAGCGGAACAATATGTGGTGAAGGCATCTTCATTCTTTCAGCAGGAATACGCCATTCGGCTGTTTCAAAATTAAACTCGTGCCATTCACCCATACGTAATTCGCCAGGTCGTAAAAAAACCAAAGGCGCTAATTGTAAGGCACATTTTGTTGCTAAATGTCCTTTATAACCATTGATAGCGCGTAATAAAGCGCCGATGGCTTTGGGTTCTAGTATTGTGGCGTAGTGATTTTCTTTACTCACTGGCGGCAAAGCGCCGCGTAAATCAGCGGCAGGGTTGCGTTCAGCGCGACCTGTTGCAATAGCATAACGAAATATTCGTCCGCAATATTGTTGCTCACGGTGTGCAGTATCTAATGCGCCTCGATTTTCAACACGGCGTAGAATAATGAGTAATTCAGGTGCGGTTATTTCAGTAATGGGACGATTTCCAAGCCACGGAAAAAGATCATTTTCAAGACGGCCGATAATTTTATCGCTATGGCTTTCAGCCCAATTGGGGGCATGTTTTGCAAACCATTCGCGTGCTATTGCTTCAAAGCTATTTTCTGCGGCTGATTTTATTGTTTGTTTAGTTATTTGTTTAAATACTCCTGGGTCAGTGCCATTCGCAAGCATTTTACGTGCTTCATCGCGCTTATTTCTTGCTTCAGCAAGACTTATGTCAGGGTATACACCTAAGGCAAGCTTTTTTTCTTTTCCAGCAAAGCGATATTTTAATCGCCAGTATTTAGCGCCTTTTGCCGTAATGAGCAAATAAAGTCCTTTTTCATCAGCTAGTTTGAAATCTTTTTCTTGAGATTTTGTTGTGCGAATTTTAGTGTCCGTTAATGCCATGGGGGCTTCTCCGTTGAATGGTTCTAAAAAGCCCCCATTAAAGCCCCCATGAAGCATGGGATTGTATGGTTTTATCAGGGACGTTCTAGTACTTGTTATACGCTGAAAAGCCTTATTTTACAAGGGTTTTAGGTCTTCGGTCTCTGTACATGACAAAAAATATTAGTAAAGAGATAACTCGCTGATAAATAATAA
>JBEPVU010000304.1:0-2617 GCA_041690855.1 Gammaproteobacteria bacterium
GCTCATCCGTATAATGGACGGTTAATAATCCGCCCGCCGCCTTTAATTGTTTTTCAATCACTGCAAAATTAAACATGTGCGGCCCTGTCAGCACCGGCAAACCCAGCGCAGCAGGTTCTAATGGATTATGGCCGCCGGTATTAACGAGACTGCCGCCTACAAACGCAACATCAGCACAGGCAAACAAAAGTAGCAACTCACCCATCGTATCGCCCACAAAAATCTCCATCGCAGGCGTGCAGTCAATGCCTGCGCTTCTTAATACCACTTGTTGGCTATAGGTACGACTTAAAGCCGCCACTTTAGCAAAACGTTCAGGATGACGCGGTACAATGATTAATACGAGTTGCGGTAATTGCTGGCGTATTCTGGCAAATGCGTTGAGTACTATTTCTTCTTCGCCTTCATGCGTACTGGCTGCAATCCATACCGGCCGCTGCTGGCCCCATTGCTTGCGCAATAATGCCGCTTGTGTGTTTAAATCCGGCGGTAATTTTAAATCAAACTTGATACTGCCTGTTACTCGCAAACGTTCGCGCGGCAAACCCAATGCGACAAAACGTTCGCCATCTTCGCTATTTTGCGCGGCGATTATATTCACCTGCTGCAGCATAGTCCGCATCAGTGCACCTAAACGGCGATAGCCTTGCGCCGATTTAGCAGATAACCGCGCATTTAATACTAAAATTGGAATTTTCTGCCGCACGCAACAATTTAATAAATTAGGCCAGAGCTCCGTTTCAATTAAAACGACTAAACGCGGCTGCACTTTTTGTAAAAACCGCCGAATAAACAGCGGCACATCATAAGGCACATACACATGCGGCACGCTATCGCCAAAGGTGGCTTTTACCCGATCAGCGCCGGTCGGCGTCATAGTGGTAATGACTAAAGGCAAATTCGGATAACGTTGTTGTAATTGTTTAATGAGTGGCACCGCGGCCAGCACTTCACCGACTGACACGGCATGCACCCATATCCCCTGAGGAACAATGGCTTTTTTAATATAACCAAACCGCTCAGCAATACGCTGACGATAAGCAGGGTTTTTGCGGGCTTTCCAGCCTAAGCGCAAAATAATAAAAGGCAACGCACAATAAAACAGCAAAGTGTATAAATAACGCATCATTATTATCTTAAAATCTCAAAAATCGTCATTAAAACATAGTTTATCAGACAGATACATAGAGTTGCAGCGGAAACCACTGTCCTGTTAACCTAACCTACTCTATTCAACCATTAACTATTATTATCATGGGCAAAATTATCGGTGCGATCTGTGGTTTCCTATTACTGGGACCACTTGGCCTTATCATAGGAATTTTTATCGGCCACATTTTTGATAAAGGTTTAAAACAATCGCACGGATGGTTTGGCTTTAATTCACAACAACAGGCGCACAGTCGGCAGGTTTTTTTCCGCACTACTTTCTTAGTGATGGGACATATTGCCAAAGCCGATGGCCATGTTTCAGAAGCTGAAATACAAGTCGCCCGCAATACCATGCAAAGAATGGGCTTATCTGAAGCCTTAAAGAAGCAGGCCATTGATTATTTTCAGCAAGGCAAGCAAGCGGAGTTTGATTTAAATGCTGCGTTAACAGAACTGATGCAAACCTGCCACCAGAATAAAGTCTTATTAAGAATGTTTTTAGAACTTCAGTTGCAGGCTGCACAGGCGGATGGCGGTTTAAGCGCCAGCAAACAGCAGGTGCTGCAAATCATTTGCCAGCGCTTAGGATTTGCGCCGGTTAATTTTAGTTTCTTTGAAGATTTATTCAACTTTCAACGGCATTATCAGCAGCAATACTCGCAGCAACATTCTTATCAGCAAGCACCGCGCAATACGCTAAAACTGGCCGATGCTTACGAGCTGCTCGGCGTTCCTGCCACCGCCAGCGATGCTGATATTAAGCGTGCTTATCGCCGTCAGATGAGCCAGCACCATCCCGATAAATTAGTCGCCAAAGGCTTGCCAGAAGAAATGATCAAACTCGCCACCGAAAAAACTCAGAACATCAAAGCCGCGTATGAGCAGATAGGTGCGGCACGAGGTATTAATTAGCCACAATAAAAAAGGCGCCGTGATTGCTCAGAGCGCCTTCCAGTTTAAAGCTAAACTTATTTAGCTTTACGAGCTGTCGTCTTTTTCTTAGCTGTTGTTTTTCTAGCGGCTGGCTTTCTAGCAGCTGGTTTTCTAGCAGTTGTTTTTTTAGCAACTGTTTTCTTAGCAGCTGGACGACCACGCTTAGCAGCTGTTTTTTTTGTAGCTGCTTTCTTTGTAGTTGTTTTCTTTATCATAGAACATCTCCTCTAGTTTGTTGATGGAGAAGCTTTGACTATTAAATCCTAATTAGAAAAAGCTTCTGTTTATTTCTAAACGTTAATATTGTATAAGCAAAATGTTTGACAAGCAATATGTTTTGATTTAGTCAAATTAAATCTACTCATGTCTTTGAAATAATCCCTTTCTTTTTAAAAGAAATTTAACGACGACATCGTGTTTCAATTTTTAAGTCTTCGCTGTCATCCTGAGGAACGTAGTGACGAAGGATCTCCATGGTTTGGCACAGTCATTGGGAGATCCTTCGTCACTACGTGCCTCAGGATGACATAGA
>JBEPVU010000305.1:0-2559 GCA_041690855.1 Gammaproteobacteria bacterium
GCGGCGCGACACGCTGGGTATTTAGTTGATGCCCAAGGAGATATTTATTTTCCTTTGGTAGGATATGTTCATGTTGCAGGCAAAACGGTTGATGCAATACGGGTAGCAATGACCTCGCGACTAAGAAAATACATTCAAAACCCTCAACTAAATATACGTGTAGCTGATTTTCGTGGGCAAAAAATTTATGCTTTAGGTGAATTAATGAAACCTCCTATGATAAATGTCTACTCTTTTCCCCAACTACGTACTTTTAATCACGAAGTTGGGGAAATCTTCAAATACCCATTTGTTTTTCAGGGTATGATAAATCACACTTAATAATTTCTTCGCGGTGGCAATAATGGCCTTGGCTGCGCCACGCTTAAACGCAACAGGCTGTTATTTAGCGGTTGAATTTGCTCAACAATAATCTCAATCTCTATTTGTGCCACGCCTTCTAAAGCGTAACCTGTTGCGCGTTGCAGGCCTTTTGCACTGCTTAATGATTCTTTTTTTATTTTGATGCCTTGCGCATTTAATAACCCATGAATCTTGTTTAACAACACCGTACGTAACTTTACTAATCGATCCCGGGTTTCTACTAAACTCGCTACTTCACGATGTGCCTTTTTCTTTACCCTCGCTCGCGGTAACATCCCCTTGCTTAAAAAGAACGCTAACGCCCTGGCGTCATTCTTGTCCGTCTTGTTTACTGAACGGCGTATCACATCAAATTGTCCGGGCGCGACGACCACTAGTTCAGCGACATGCCCAACCAATTGATCGTAAAAATAATTCGAATTGCCCATCGCTTCCACCGCCAGTACGTCCTCCGCTTTTAATTCCAGCCGGAAGGCCGCTAATTCGGATACCGCATACGTAGCAAACCGTTCTTCTTTTCCGTCTTCTAAAAAACACACCGTTAAACTATTCGTGTGTAAATCAACGCCAATATGTCTCATAACTTACTCCGTGAAAAAGTTGTTTAACTATTTCTTAACAGAGTAGAATTCTCGTCGGCAGTCACCAAACTCCTATTCGAGGTCGCAATGCCTCAGGGTGGCCGTTCGGTAGTAGGTTTGATCATTCTCCTTTACGAGGTCAGTGCCTCAAAATTATCATTCAACCTATTACCTGTCCATCACAACTTTTTGCAGCGGAAATTTACGCCAGCCAAACCGAACCAAGTGTGGTCATCGGATATCACGTACCTGTGGACGTGAGAAGGTTGTCGGTAGCCAATCTTTAAAATCCTGTGTCCATTTTTTCCGGGGCAGATCACCATAGTAATAATCTATGGTTTTTCTATAGTGCATAAAATGTCAAAAAATGCTATACTTTGTTATAAGGTTAGTTATTAGAGAGTGGTATGACTATGAACATTTCCCTGACTCCAGAACTTGAAAAATTTATCCAAAATAAAGTGGATAGTGGGCTGTATACATCCGTAAGCGAAGTAATACGCGAGTCATTGCGTTTGTTAAACACGTATGATGAATTGCAAAAAGCGCACGTAGCGCAATTGAACCAGGCCATTAATGAAGGGTTTATGCAGCTAAAAAAAGGGCAAGGTGTTAAGGCGGAAGAAGCTTATCAACGTTTGCAAGAGAAGATTGGCATAAAAACTAAGAAGTCTCGTGCATGAGACGTTATTTATTTGCGCCCATTGCTGAGCAGGATATTGACGAAATAATTACCTATATCGCTGAAGTAATGTTAGCGCAGCCAGGAAAATGCTGGATAGTTTTTTTAAAGCAATGGATATGCTGGCAGAGCATCCAGAAATAGGCTATGCCAGATCTGATCTGACAGATAAATCAGTAAGATTCTGGCCGGTAAAAGCACATTATTTGCTTTTTTAAAATTTCAGCCGAAAGTTCGATTTTCCCTTCATAATTGGCATTCTCAATTAAATTAATATTAATCTATTTTTAAATTAAGGCTATTGATTTTGGTCTGTTTTTTCAAGCATTGGCGGAAGAAAATAATGATACTATCCGAGATTATTTTATTCTGTCATTGTTAACTGGCGCTCGCCGTTCGAATGTATTGGCCATGAAATGGGAACAGATTAATTTAGAACAAGGCGAATGGCGCATACCTGAAACAAAGAACGGTACGCCGCAAATTATTACATTATCAGAAGAAGCTCTGGTGCTTCTGCAAAACCGTAAAGCAACAGCAGATGGCGAATATGTTTTTCCAGGTACTGGCAGCTCTGGGCATTTAATGGAACCTAAAAAGGGCTGGGAGCGCATTTTAACCAGGGCAGGTATTACAGACTTACGTATCCATGATTTAAGGCGTACCCTAGGAAGTTGGCAGGCCAAAACCGGCGCATCGTTATCAATTATCGGTAAGTCCCTTAATCATAAGTCACCCACGACAACGGCTATTTATGCCAGACTTGACCTTGATCCGGTGCGAGAATCGGTTGAAAAGGCGACTAATGCTATGCTGGTGGCGGCTGGAGTAAAGCCAGCGGCGGAAATTTTGAAAATTAGTAATAGGCGTTAAAAATAACCTCTGTACATGACAAAAAATATTAGTAAAGAGATAACTCGCTGATAAATAATA
>JBEPVU010000306.1:0-2528 GCA_041690855.1 Gammaproteobacteria bacterium
GTTTAATGTTTCACAATATGACGTTAAGTTTTTAAAACCTCCATACTGTTATGAAGCCGGAACGCCACCTATTGCTCAAGTTATAGGATTATCTGCGGCAATAAATTATATTAAAACTAATATAGATTTTGAATTATTAAAGCAGCATGAAGCAAGGTTATGTAAAACTCTTATCGATGGTTTAAGTACTATTGAAAGCATTAAAATATTAGGTCCGGTTTCCCAGTTAAAATCACACGGGCATATTGTAACCTTTGTATCTAAAAAATTGCATGCACATGATATTGCGGCATATTTAGATAGTTATAATATTGTTGTAAGAGCGGGTAACCATTGCGCACAATCATTGCATATGAAAATGGATATTAATAGTTCTGTTCGTGTTAGTTTTTATTTTTATAATACAATTGAAGAAGTTGAGTTTTTAATTAAAATACTAAAAGATATTCTATAACTTTTAGATTCATTTTTTATTTTTTGGGTATATAATGAAATTGTTTATTTGTCCACTCATAATTGAGGATATCATATGAAAAAAGTATTTCTTTTATCGGTTTCATTACTATTTGTACCCTGTATGTTAGCTGTTTCCACTATGGAACTAGTACATCAAGTAAAAATAGTTGCTGAATCAAAATATAATTGCAACTCTTCAGAGTTTAAAAAAGCAGTTGATGAATCAAAAAAAGAATTAATACATCAGCTAATGAGATGTGGTTGTGCAAAGCCTAAACCTCCAGTTGTTCCACCAGTACAACCAGTTAGAGATGTTGAAGTTGATAATTGTAGCAGATGTGGATGCGCGAAGCCAAAACCTCCAGTTATTCCACCAGTACAACCAGTCAAAGATGTTGTAGTTGATGATTCTAGCAGATGTGGATGCACGAAGCCAAAACCTCCTGTTGTTCCTCCTGTACAACCAACAAGGGATGTTGAAAATGATTGTTTAGATTTATCAAAATATGTATCATCTGAATCTTATGAAGAATTAAAAGATGTTACTAAGAACTTTGACCCGCAAAATTCTGATTTCGAAGTTACGCCAGCATTAGAAGTGGCGTTACAGGGTTTTGATAATGCTGTAAAAGCATGGAAAAAACAACCGGAATATGTCCATTATGTGGATGTAAAACGAACATGTGTTGAAATGGTTAAAGCCTATGCTAGTGAAACTAAAGTTGAAGTAGATAAAGTTGTTGAATCTTTAGTTGATGTTGAACAATCAGTTCTAGATACATTAAGCAGTTTAAAAGATAAAATTGTTGGGTAATTTATAATAGTAAAAATTAATAAAAAAGGGTCTTTCATTAAGAAGGACCCTTTTTTAGCGCCGCTTTATATTTTTATCATATATAGCAGGAACGACTAAGTTTCACGTGATTAAAACGGCCGATCATACTGAGCGTAGTCGAAGTATAAGATCGGGATTGTGCATTGCTAAGTCAACTTTGCTATACTCGCTTTAAGATCGCATTAATAACGATTCATCCCCAGGCTTAGAAAGCCGTGGAGTTTTCTCGTAATGTTTAATAAAATTTCAACATCTTCTATTTTACCTGTTTATATAGTTCAAATTTATTTAGCTAATTTACTAGATTCGCTAGATTTGCTTGCCTAAACACTCCGCAAGTGCAATAGTTTTATTTTTTAAAATATAATAATTTCAAATATAAAATTGACAAATATCTTGATTCTGGTATAATCAGGATATAAAAGCTAATAAATATAGAATATTAAGGGATCAAAATGGAATTTAAATCATTATTTATAACAATGTCAATGTTATCATTGATCAGTGCTCCTAGGGTATTTGCGGCGGACTTCAGAAAAATGCAAAACATTTTAAGTCACGGTGCTACTACAAGCTTAAGCTATGACGAAATAGTCGAATTATTTAAAAAAGCTAATAATACAGGAAATTTTGACCCTATCAGGGCTGTATTAGCTAAGGGCCAATTAGATATAAATGCACGTTATGGACTAATAGATAGTACACCCTTAATGATAGCATTAGAGTATAAGTGTAAAAAAATTGTGCCATTATTATTAAGTTATGGGCCTAATCTGGATGCTTTATTTTTCATTACTGGTATTACAACTTTGCAATGGATTTGTATGAGTGGATCTATTGACGCCATTGACATAATTGAAATGTTACTTGCACATGGCGCAAATCCGAATTTTACTGATCAAGATTCTTTAACAACTTTACATTCGGCTATCAAGGCGGGCAATATTAAAATAGCCAAATTATTCTTAGCTGCAAATGCTGATGTGACTATTGGAGATTCTAATGGCGATACAGCGTTAATGTCGGCGAGTAAAATGGATTCTGCTGAAATGGTTGAATTGTTATTAGCAGCAAATGCCGATGTAAATATTAGAAATAATTTTGGCTGTACAGCTTTAATTTCGGCAAGTGCTCATGGTCGTGTTAAAGTAGTTGAATTATTATTAGCAGCAAATGCTGATATGAATGGTAGAAGTAATAATGGCGATACAGCTTTAATAATAGCAAGTGCTAATGG
>JBEPVU010000307.1:0-2518 GCA_041690855.1 Gammaproteobacteria bacterium
TCAAGGTCTTTTGCAGGCAGCAATTGTCCATCAAACGCTAATGCTCTAACGATTAATTTCTCATTCGCTTTAGCAAAATCCCGCATTAGTCTTGCGGCAGCACTCGGTTCCTGACGTGAAAATGCAATGACAAGAGGCCCTGTTAAGGTCTCTACCAAGCATGAAAACGCCGTTCCTTCTACTGCACGACGCGCTAAGGTATTGCGAACCACACGCAAATAAACACCGTTTTTACGCGCCTGAGCACGTAATTCGGTTAATTGCGCAACTGTTAAACCGCGATATTCCGCCGTAACGGCTGCTAATGCGCTGGCTGCAATTTTTCCAACTTCCGCGACAATGGCTTTTTTATCTTCAAGTCTTAATGTCACGTTAGCTCCCTATCTTAAAGTTTACACACTGGTGGCCGCCAAAAAATTTTGAGCGGTACACCGTCTGCGCAGGCTAGTCACCTATTAAGCAGGATGGCATAGCAAATTAGATTTGCTGACCATCCTGCACCTGCGGTCTTCGACGGTCGAAGATTAAAAAGTTAATCTTTCTAATCTTCGCCGCGAATTCGGTTTACATATTGAAAATTGCTAAATTAAGCGCTTTCACTCAAGCTGGCCTGGTCAATCAACAATCCTGGGCCCATGGTGCTTGATAATGTAATTTTCTTTAAAAATATCCCTTTAGCAGAACTTGGCTTAGATTTTTTAATATCGGTTATTAAAGCTTCTAAGTTCTGTTGTAACTGAGTCAATTCAAAATTCATTTTGCCAATAGTGCAGTGAACAATACCGCCTTTATCAGCACGATAACGTACCTGTCCGCCTTTAGCGTTACGTACGGCGGCAGCCACATCGGCTGCAACGGTGCCCACTTTTGGATTAGGCATTAACCCGCGTGGCCCTAAAACCTGGCCTAACTGCCCTACAATACGCATAGCGTCCGGGCTGGCAATCACTACGTCATAATCCAGATTACCTGCTTTCATCGATTCCGCTAAATCTTCAAAACCTACCGTATCAGCGCCAGCTGCTTTTGCAGCTTCTACATTAGCGCCTTGCGTAAATACAGCGACCCGCACAGTACGGCCTGTACCATGTGGTAACACGGTGGCGCCCCGCACGGTTTGATCCGATTTGCGGGTATCGATACCTAAATTAATACTAACGTCTATACTTTCAACAAACTTAACGGCCGCTACCTGTTTCAACAACGTAATAGCTTCTGCAACACCGTAAACTTTGCCTAGCGTTACTTTTTCGTTAATAGCACGCAAACGTTTAGAAATCTTAGTCATTTTACACACCCTCCACATCAATACCCATGCTTCTGGCGCTACCGGCTAATGTACGAACAGCAGCCTCCAGATCAGCAGCCGTAAGGTCAGGCATTTTCACTTTTGCAATCTCTTCTAATTGAGCACGCTTGATCTTACCTACTTTATTGGTATTAGGCGTACTGCTGCCTTTATCGAGTTTAATAGCTTTTTTAATTAACACGGTGGCGGGCGGTGTTTTGGTAATAAAGGTAAAACTACGATCGCTATAAACCGTAATCACCACAGGAATAGGCAATCCTGGTTCTAAACTTTGCGTTTTTGCATTAAATGCTTTGCAAAACTCCATAATATTCACACCTTGCTGACCTAATGCAGGCCCTACCGGTGGCGCAGGATTGGCCTGACCGGCCTTTACCTGCAACTTAACATAGGCTTGTATTTTTTTTGCCATCATTTACTCCTGGGTAATAACGCCTCGCGGCTCCCCTGATATAATTAATAAAGAAAAATGCTTATCCTTTCTGTACTTGACTAAACTCTAATTCGACGGGGGTTGAACGTCCAAAAATTAATACAGCCACACGCAGGCGGCTTTTTTCATAATTAACTTCTTCAACCACACCATTGAAATCTGCAAACGGGCCTTCAATAACGCGGACAATTTCACCCGGTTCAAACAATACTTTGGGACGTGGTTTATCAGCCCCTGCCTGTATACGCTGTAAAATAGCATCGGCTTCTTTATCGGTAATGGAAGCAGGTTTATCGCTAGTACCGCCGATAAATCCTAATACTTTGGTTGTTTTTCTCACTAAATGCCAGCTTTCTTCATCCATTTCCATTTTAACCAGTACATAACCTGGAAAAAATTTGCGCGTGCTTTTACGTTTCTGACCAGCGCGCATTTCTACCACTTCTTCGGTCGGTACAATAATTTCGCCGAACTTATCCTGCAACCCTTCTAATTTAATACGATCATGCAGCGCCTGCATGACATAATTTTCAAAGCCGGAATAAGCCTGCACAACATACCAGCGTTTTTTGCCGTCATCTGCATCGGCATCGCCACTTTGAGGGCCGCCCGCAGAAGTTGCATGGACTTCTTCTAGTTGTTTTGGTGTTTTTGTCATGCCCTATCCTCTAGTTCCCGTTAATAACCCCACTAACCAGAATAACAAACTATCGACTCCCCAGAGAAATAATGCAGTGATAACAACCATTACGATAACGACCAGCGCTGTCTGCAGC
>JBEPVU010000308.1:0-2517 GCA_041690855.1 Gammaproteobacteria bacterium
CCATTGTGGTAACCAATCCCGAAGTGTCTTCCGTACGCGACTCTGACCGTATGTTAGGCATTTTGGCCAGTAAATCACGCCGTTCTGAACAAAAACTGGAGTCTATCAAGGAACACCTATTATTGACGCGTTACGCCACTTACCGTGTAGAACGTGGCGATATGCTAGGGGTAGATGACGTTTTAGAAATATTAGCGATTCCTCTATTAGGCGTCATACCCGAATCGCCTGCCGTTTTACGCGCTTCTAATTCGGGCGTGCCTGTCACACTGGATGGCGAAAGCGATGCCGGCCAGGCTTATCTTGATGCCGTTGGCCGTTTTCTAGGCGAAGATATACCACACCGTTTCATCAAGCCCGCTAAAAAGAGTTTCCTGAAACGTTTATTTGGTAGCAAGGAAGGAGCCGCCGCATGAGCTTATTAGATTATATATTCCGCCAGAAACCTAGAAATACCGCAGCACTTGCTAAAGAACGCTTACAGATTATCGTTTCTCACGAGCGTACTACCCGCAACGGGCCGGATTATCTACCCATGCTGCAGCGCGAATTGATTGAAGTGATTGCTAAGTATGTCGATATTGATCAAGACCAGGTGAAAGTTGAATTGGAACGATCAGGTAATTGCTCCATTCTAGAATTAAATATTACTTTGCCGGATCAATTAACAGCCGCAGAAGTTGAATAAATCAAATATTACCTCCTTTTCTAAATCAAGCCCTATTTCGCCTCTCCAGCGGGAGAGGCCGACCAGGCTGCGCCTGGTCGGGTGAGGGGAATTAACACAGCTTCTTCAACAATGTATTTCATGCTGCTAAGAGCTCCCTCACCCGCCGCTACGCGGCGACCTCTCCCGTAGGGAGAGGTGAAGGCGGTAATTCTCGTGGAATACCAGGCGCTGAGACAGCTACATAAACTAACGTAGCCACAGAAATTTTTTCTACCATTTCATCGCCGCTTAAATAAGATCGCTGCGCATAAGTTTCTATATCTACAGTAACAGAAGTTTTTCCTGTGCTGGTTATGTTCGCATAAAAACTCACCAAATCATAAACAAACAAGGGTTTAAGAAACTGTAAATTCTTCACGGCCACCGTCACCACCGCACCTTTTGCCCGTTCCGCCGCTGTAATAGATCCCGCAATATCAATCTGCGCCATCAACCAGCCACCAAAAATATCCCCACTCTTATTCGCATCATTCGGCCGTGTGGTAATACGTAAAGTCGGCTGACAACCAGCCGGTAATGTTGTTTGATTGTTTTGCATAAATAAAAATAGACTCTTAATAAAATTAATCTTGATAAATTTTGAGTTGAGCCTGTTGGTTATCATTTGGTAAACCGTCTGCCGCAGGAAGCGGCAGTCGAGCGTACACGGATGTATTCATAGCGTGTTTACCAAATGATAACCAACAGGTTCAACCGGCTTGCTAATTTAATTTATCCCACTCATTATCTGGTTTAAAACGCTCACCATATTTCCCAGCTAACTCTTGCAATCGCTCCACTACAGAATGAATGCCTCTGGCTTGCGCATAATGCATAGGGCCGCCACGAAAAGGCGCAAAACCCGTACCAAAAATCATACCCGCATCCAATAAATCACGATCCGCGATCACCTGCTCACGCAAACAGGCCGCTGCTTCATTCAGCATCCGCAAAATCAAACGATCAGTAATATCCATTGCAGTCTGATAATCCGCCGCCGGTTTATTTTTAACAAGTTTACCCTTCACATAGATATAAAAACCTTTGCCCGTTTTCTTACCTAATAATTTATCATTTACCATTTTTTCTAAACGTGCGGGTACGCTGCCGCCAAAATGTCCGCTTAAATTTTTCGCCACCGCCAGACAAACATCCAGACCTACTGCATCAGCCAGCTCAATCGGCCCCATCGGCATACCAAACTCTGTAGCGGCTTTATCAATGACCGGCGCAGGCACGCCCTCCTCTAATAAAGTCATTGCTTCCATTAAATACGGCATCAACACACGGTTTACTAAAAAACCAGGACTGCTTTTAACCGGTAACGGTAAGCGATCAATCTGGCGCACAAAAGCCATCGCCTTATTAATAAAATCAATATTGCTGACGTGTCCCTGTACTATTTCCACTAACTGCATCATCGCCACAGGATTAAAGAAATGCATACCAATCAAACGGCCGGGATTTTGTAAGACAGTATTAATTTCATCTAATGGAATACTAGAGGTATTAGTCGCCAGTACAGCACTGGGTTTGCAACACATTTCCAGTTCTTTAAATAAAGCCTGTTTCGCCGCTAAATTTTCAAAAATCGCTTCAATAATAACATCTGCTTTAGCGATGCCTACGCCATTAGGATCGGGCATTAAACGATCTAAAGCGGCTTGAATTAAATAGGGTTCTTTTAGCTTTTTCTTATATAAATCGGCCGCACGTTTAATGGCTGGCGCAATTAATTTAGGTTCGCGATCTTGTAATGTCACATTGATGCCCCGTAATGCACACCAGGCCGCGATATCGCCGCCCAT